>JALUTJ010000312.1 GCA_027057985.1 Chromatiales bacterium | reverse complement strand
CTTTGTAGCGCTGGATATGCTGACCGCGACGGGCTTCATCCATCAGCCATTCCATTACCTGTTTAAAGGATGTGACTTCCTGTTTACGTTCGCCACGCTGAATATAGGCACCTTCGCCGAGTAATTCATGCAGTTCTTCACCCAGTTTACGGATAGCAATGTATTCACCCGAGGCGAAAAAGTCACGATCGATGACTTTCTTGCTATTAATGCCATGACGCGTCACGGTAATCGTGGCACACCAGTGGTTGGTTTCACCTTCGATGTTTTCCACAGTAATCGCATATTTCTGGTTTGATTCATCCGAACTCATTCGCTGTTGCAAATCAGCAAACCATTTAGCTGCGGCTTCCTTATCCACACTGACCTCAAGTGCCGGCATGGTGATCATTTTTTCAAGGATGGCTGAGGGGTAACGCTGTGACAGGCGTTTAATGCTTTCCATCACCACGATGTACTGGTTAGCCAGGTTCTCCAGTGCCGGGCCACTCAACGCTGGTGCGTTAGCGTTTACATACAGCTCGGTATTATCCAGCGCGACCTGTAGCAGGTAGTTAGCAAGCTCAATATCGTCCTTGACGTAACGTTCCTGCTTGCCTTTTTTCACCTTGTATAAAGGTGGTTGCGCAATATAGATATAACCGTGTTCAACCAGTTCCGGCATCTGGCGATAGAAAAATGTCAGCAGCAGGGTACGGATGTGAGAACCATCGACATCGGCATCGGTCATAATAATAATACGATGATAACGCAGTTTCTCAATATTGAATTCATCCTTGCCGATACCACAGCCCAGCGCGGTGATCAGGGTTCCGATTTCTGCTGATGAGAGCATTTTATCGAACCGGGCTTTTTCTACATTCAAGATTTTACCTTTTAGCGGCAGAATCGCCTGAGTCTTGCGATCCCGGCCCTGCTTGGCAGAACCGCCTGCCGAGTCCCCTTCCACCAGGAACAGTTCAGAAAGTGCCGGATCTTTTTCCTGGCAATCTGCCAGCTTACCCGGAAGTCCTGCGATATCCAGCGCACCTTTACGCCGCGTCATTTCGCGAGCTTTTCGTGCTGCTTCACGGGCACGGGCTGCATCGACCACTTTAGAGGCAATGGCTTTACCGTCCGCGGGGTTTTCCATTAAGAATTCATGGAATTTTTCCGACATCACCGATTCAACGATGCTTTTTACCTCGGAAGAGACCAGTTTATCCTTGGTTTGCGATGAAAACTTGGGATCGGGCACTTTTACCGATAAAACCGCAGTCAAACCTTCACGGGCATCATCCCCGGACGTGGCTACCTTTGCTTTTTTGGAAATGCCCTGGCTTTCAATATAGTTATTCATGGTGCGGGTGAGGGCACCACGCAGTCCCGCCAGATGGGTGCCGCCATCTCGCTGGGGAATATTATTGGTAAAACAGAAAATATTTTCCTGGTAGGAATCATTCCACTGCAGGGCAGCTTCCACCGTAATATCGTCTTTTTCTGTTCTAAAATAGAAAACGGACGGATGAAGCGGTGTTTTATTGCGATTAAGGTGCTCTACAAAGGCCTTGATTCCGCCTTCATAGTGAAAATCATCTGATTTTCCATCTCTTTCATCCAGGATAGTAATACGAACACCTGAATTTAAGAAAGAAAGCTCACGTAATCGAGATGCCAGGATATCATAGTGATATTCGGTCTCGGTAAAGATCTCGCGGCTGGGCTTAAAGCGAATTTCAGTACCTGTGTTCTCGGTATCATCAATGGCTTTCAGCTCATTTTGTGGATCACCCATAACGTAATCCTGCTGATGGATTTTGCCATCACGACGAATTGTTAATTTGAGCGTTTCGGAAAGGGCATTGACCACGGAAACACCCACCCCGTGCAGACCACCAGACACCTTGTAGGAATTATCATCAAATTTACCACCGGCGTGCAGTACAGTCAGAATAACTTCTGCGGCAGAACGGCCTTCTTCCTCGTGGTAATCCACGGGAATGCCACGACCATTATCTTTGACGGTCACAGAGCCGTCGCTATGAATAATAACGTTGATTTCATCACAATAGCCGGCCAGGGCCTCATCAATCGAGTTATCCACCACCTCGAAAACCATGTGGTGCAGGCCAGTGCCATCATCGGTATCACCAATATACATACCGGGGCGCTTGCGCACCGCATCCAGGCCTTTTAAAACCTTGATATTGGAAGAATCGTAGGATTTTTCGTCTGTCACGCTATTACTCCTGTTATTGGAGGATTATTGTACCACTTCTTTGACTTCCCCGTGTTCCACGTGGAACATTTTCTGTTCAATTTCTGCAGGGATATCCAGCGCTTCCGCCTCAGTAGCCGTAATAAACAGCTGGGCCCGGGTATCGATAAGAAGCTCGACCAGGTTCCTGCGGTGCTGAATATCAAGTTCAGCCGCGAGATCATCAACAAGCAGGACGCTTTGTTGCTGATTTTGATTTTTAAGATGGGTTATCTGTGCCAGCCGCATGGCACAGACCAGTAACTTTTGCTGACCACGGGAAAAAACGGTCTGAACCGGTTTTCCCTGGTAGAGAATCTCAAGCTCAGCGCGGTGTGGCCCTGCACTGGTAAAACCACGATATGTATCTTTTTCCAGATTTTTATCTAACGTCTCGGTAAGCGTGAAATCGGCGTTCCAGCCTCGCTGGTAGTGCATTTCAACCTCGAGTTGAAGCAGCTTTTGCACATACTGGTTAAAAACAGGAATCAGCTGCTGTAAATACGTCTCACGAAACAGGGTGATCTCCCTGGCCTGCTGGATAAGTTGAGTATCCCAGAGTTTGATTGCTTCAGTCCCTGATTTTTGCCGTAAAGCCGCATTTCGCTGTTTCAATACCCGATAATAGGTTTTCCAGGCGATAAGAAACTGATGTTCCACGTGGAACACGCCCCAGTCGATAAACTGGCGCCGGTATTTTGGTCCCTGTTCCAGGATCTTATGCACGTCCGGGTTGATGACCTGAACTGGCAGCAGGGTGCTTAATGCCGCAACCTGGTTAATATCTTCGCCATCTATACGAATTCGGGTTTTATTCAGGCTAC
Source organism: Chromatiales bacterium (assembly GCA_027057985.1). GTDB lineage: Bacteria > Pseudomonadota > Gammaproteobacteria > UBA6429 > Thiohalophilaceae > JAGLTQ01. The sequence goes on along the minus strand of JALUTJ010000312.1, from coordinate 602 downwards.
GTTGCAGGCCTATACTATGAGATTGCCCCTCGACAGATAAAATTTTTGCAAACACCTGCAAATGGGGTTGTTCGTGGGAAATAACATTCCTGATATGCGGTGTACGAAAAGATCGTGCCACCGATAAAAGGTAAATCGCTTCCAGTAGACTGGTTTTACCACTGGCGTTGGCACCGTAAACAATATTGCAACGAGGAGAGGGTTCCAGGCGAATTTTTTGCAGATTTCGGACTTGATGAACATCAAGCAGGGTTAAAAGCATATATTCGTGTTTTACAGTCGCATTGGCATAACAACGTACTTGCTCTGAATATCGTCACTACCAAACAGCAGACAGCTGTGATTGGAATCCGTTAATTGCATAACGACTTCTTCAGATTTGATCGCGTTGAGCGCATCCAGCAAATAAGCCACATTAAAGCCGATTTCAAACTCATCGCCAGAGTAGGAAACCTCGATAATTTCCTCGGCTTCATCCTGTTCCGGATTATGCACGGTGGCTACAAGTTGATCCTGACCCAGTTGCAGCCGCATGCCGCGGTATTTTTCATTCGACAGGACTGAGGTGCGGTGAAAAGCCTGGTACAGGTTATCGCGTGCAC
>JALUTJ010000311.1 GCA_027057985.1 Chromatiales bacterium | reverse complement strand
TTCAGATGGTTACAAGATTTTCCTACTAAATTACTTGAATAAAAAACAAAATTACACTAAATAAATAGAAGGAAAAGCCCAATTTATCCAATTGTATACATACAAAAATGCCCCTAGATCACAGATAATGAGCACCAATCTACAAATTTGTGACCGGTGTCCTTAAACCAGAACAGGATTTTGTACAGTTATATGAATATTGCTCCCAACATTGCCCCTACCATCGATGACAGCGAAATACGCTCGCAAAGCTGCCTGGCGCGCCCGGCCACCCCACTGGCCCCAGAGCGTCGTGACACGCTGATCGCTCGTATCAAGCAGCTGCTAAAGGAAAAAGATGCCGTGCTGGTGGCGCACTATTACACCGATGCCGATCTGCAGATGCTGGCCGAGGAAACCGGTGGCTTTGTCTCTGACTCCCTCGATATGGCCCGCTTCGGCAAGGAGCACCCGGCCAGCACCCTGATGGTCGCGGGGGTGCGATTTATGGGAGAAACCGCCAAGATCCTGACCCCGGAAAAACGCATCCTGATGCCGACCCTTGAAGCCGAGTGCTCACTGGACTTAAGTTGCCCGGTGGAAGCATTCAGCCAGTTCTGTGATGCCAACCCGGATCGCACCGTGGTGGTCTATGCCAATACCAGCGCCGCCGTGAAAGCGCGTGCCGACTGGGTGGTGACCTCCAGTATCGCGACTAAAGTGGTGCAGCACCTGAAGGATAAAGGCGAAAAAATTATCTGGGGACCGGATCGTTTTCTTGGCAGTTACATCCAGAAGCAAACCGGTGCAGACATGCTGTTATGGCAGGGTTCCTGCGTGGTGCACGATGAATTCAAGGCCGTTGAGCTGGAGAAACTGCGCCAGCGTCATCCCGAAGCCGCGGTACTGGTGCACCCGGAATCGCCACAGAATATTATCGAACAGGCCGACGTGGTGGGTTCCACCACGCAGCTGATTGATGCGGCGAAGAACATGGCAAATACGACCTTTATCGTTGCCACTGACAATGGCATTTTCTACAAGATGCGACAGGCGGCACCGGGCAAGAAGTTGATCGAAGCACCGACCGGTGGAGCCGGTGCTACCTGCATGAGCTGTGCCCACTGTAGCTGGATGGCCATGAACGGACTGGAAAACCTGGCCGAATCACTGCAACAGGGCAAGAATGAAATTTTTATCGATGAAACCATTCGCCAACAGGCACTGCGCTCTGTCTCCCGCATGATGGACTTTGCAAAGAACCTGAAAAACTAGAACCACAGGAACTCAGTGAATATCGACCTGCGTAAGCTGTTCAGTGTTTCTCTTATGCCAGTGACCCTGCTGGTACTGGCCTGGTTTTATCTCGCACCGTTAAGTCGTTCTCTGCCACACAGCCTGCAAATTATTCTGCCCTGGCTACCTTATGCGGTCTTTTTTACCGCACTGGTACTTGGCTGGATCTTTCATCACAGTCGTGAATTTAACCTTGCCCTGCTCGGCATCATTGTTTATATTGCTCTCAACAAATATCTCTGGGATCCCGGTCTCAAGGTGGATACCCGTCTCGCCTACCTGCTACTGGTTACCCTGGTACCGATAAATTACCTGCTTAATCTTTTTATGAAAGAACGGGGCATTCTCAACCAGTTTGGTATTCGTCGTTTCGTCCTGCTGGCACTGCAACTTTATCTCGTGGCCTGGCTACTGGAACATCCACAGACTGAAGTCAGTCATTTTTTCACCCGTACTTATTTTAACTTTCCGTTAAAAAGCTATACTCCGATCAGCCAGGCAGTCTTTATCCTGCTTGCTGTTACCCTGCTACTGCTACTATTTCGCCTGGTAAAAAATACAAGCAGTGTCTATGCCGGTGTACTTTATTCATTTATCGCCTTTGTGCTTGCACTGCATTTTTACCAGCAACCGCAACTGGCCAGTTTATACATGGTACTGACCGGGCTGCTAATCATTATAGGCATTACTCATAATGCCTATTCCCTGGCATACCTGGATGAGCTCACCAACCTGCCCTCACGTCGCGCCATGAACCAGAATATCGCCAGCCTCGGCAAGCGTTACTGTGTTGCCATGGTCGATGTCGATCACTTCAAGAAATTCAATGATCGCTACGGGCATGATATTGGTGACCAGGTTCTGAAAAAGCTGTCTAGTCACCTGAGACAGGTACGCGGCGGCAAGGCTTTCCGCTATGGTGGTGAAGAGTTCCTGTTACTGTTTGCCAATAAAAATCTGCACGAAGTACAGATGTACTGTAATGCATTGTGCAAAAAGATAGAAAGCAGTCCCTTTATGCTGCGTAGTAAAAAGCGTCCAAAGAAAATAAAACCTGACAAACCTGCTAGAGCCGGCAGTACGAAGGCACTGACCATTACGGTCAGTATTGGTATTGCCGAAAACAATCCCGAACTTTCCAGTAGTGCCGAAGTTATCAAGCAGGCAGACAAGGCACTGTATAAAGCCAAGAAAAACGGACGTAACCAGGTGGCGGTCTGAAGAACAGAAATAACTCCTGTTCTTCCCGCTCAGTTATTGCATCTTGAAAAATTCAATTCCTAACCAGAATACTGATAGCATAATTGCCACAGCACCAATCAATACCAGTACCGGGGGAAGACCAAGGTAAACTTCAGACAGAATCCCAACTGGCATCAGAATACCTGTTAAAGCTAGCGATGAAATCTTCTTTACATGATTTAGTCGATTATGAAAATTCAAAAGTAGAAAACCAATCAGAATATTTAACAGAGCAAACAGGTTGCCATGTACATGTGCGAGGCGTGCTTCAAAATGCTTCCCCGTTGAATAGCTATTTGCCCATTGCTCAGCACCTGGCGCAAAATCACGCAGGTAAATCAATAAAAAGCCATAGGCCATAAAAAGTCCCATGGTGATTAGCCCTACCGAGATATTATTTTTACCATTCATAAGCATTAGCCCCTACATAGATAAAAATTCAGCTTAGCACCGTACTATTTCAAATACAACGAGATCCTGATTTACAGTGCATGAAACTTTTAAAAAAATTCGGATAGATGTTCTTAACATTATCTGCCGTCAATATATTAACCTTCCAGACTACGGCTTGTTATCTCGTAAACATCACGCGATAGTTCTTCTTTTGCCAGTATTCTTTGCAGTTGTTTCTGCATCAGCTGACGACGATTTTCATCATAACGTCGCCAGCGACTTAAGGCCTGTACCAGTCGTGCTGCAAGCTGAGGGTTTCTCTCATCCAGCTTTAATACATTTTCGGCAAGGAAGGTATAACCACTGCCATCAGCAGCATGAAAGTGCACGGTATTGGCACTAAAGCGTCCAATCAGGCTGCGAACCTTATTGGGATTAGATAGACTAAAGGCTTCATGCTGCATCAGTGCCTTTACTCTCTCCAGCACATCAGGTAAGTCGGCCGAGGCCTGAATCGCAAGCCATTTCTCAACCACCTGTGCATCCGCCTGCCACTTTTTATAGAAATCATCCAGCGCCTGCTGTCGGTAAGGATTGGCATAACGTGATAACTGCGTGATAGCGGAAAGTTCATCGGTCATATTGCTGGCATTTTCCAGTTGATAACGACAAAAATCCATTACCTGCTCATCCTGTAACAGCACCAGGTAAGACAGGCAGACATTATTCAGATCGCGCCGCGCCATTTCTTCGGCATTAAAGTGA
>JALUTJ010000310.1 GCA_027057985.1 Chromatiales bacterium | reverse complement strand
CAACTAACCTACCATAATTCTTTACCATCCTGTTCCCTCTCCCTCCGGGAGAGGGTCAGGGTGAGGGAGTATATTGTCAGACTAAAGTCTGGCCTACTTTTATATAACGATTATCGATATATTATTTTGCTGAATCCAGGAAGTTCTTTAACATGGCATGACCATGTTCCGTCAGAATCGATTCTGGATGAAACTGTATCCCCTCGATAGGATATTGCTTGTGCCGCACGCCCATGATCTCTTCCATAATACCACCCTCGTTTTCTGTCCAGGCGGTTACCTCAAGATAATCCGGTAAAGTATCGATGTCGATAACAAGCGAATGATAGCGTGTGGCTTCCAGCGGGCTATAAAGGTTTTTAAATACCCCTTCACCCTTGTGATAAATCTCGGACACCTTGCCATGCATGATCTGCTTTGCATGAACAATCTTGCCGCCAAAGGCCTGGCCAATACTCTGATGACCGAGGCATACACCAAGGATAGGTAGCTTACCGGCAAAATAACGAATTGCTTCGATGGAGATTCCTGCCTCATTAGGCGTGCAGGGGCCGGGGGAAATAACCAGGTAATCGGGTTTGAGTTTTTCAATTTCCCGGATCGTGATTTCATCGTTACGGTAAACCTGCACATCTACCTTGAGTTCACCAAAGTACTGAACCAGGTTATAGGTAAAGGAATCATAATTATCGATCATTAATAACATAATTTCACCGCAAAGACGCGAAGATCGCAAAGTTTTATAAGTTATTAGCTAAACTAATTAAAATGTTAAATGTCAGTTTTTCATGCTAATAAAAAGTGACTTTAGACTTGTCTCTGATATTACCTCATATTCTATAATCACAGATTATTAGCCAGTCGTTTGATTCCATTTTTCAGTAAAACGGAATTAAAATTAATTAGTAAGCCAAGTTTTAGCTTACTAATACGTAAATATGACAGTAATTGAGCCTCATGAACTGGTAATAATTTTTCAACTGATTTAATCTCAACTACAACCCTGTTCTCTACTAAAAAGTCCAGCCGGTAGCCAGCATCAATTTTTTCACCTTTGTATACCAAATTAAGGGATATTTCACTGTTAAAACTAAGACCTCTTAAGGAAAATTCCTTTGCTAGACATGATGAATATGATGATTCCAGCAACCCTGGACCCAGATGTCTATGCACCTCTATTGCAGCACCAATAATCCTGTTTGATACACTATTCTCTGTCATATAAAATCCTCCTTGATATATTTTCTCTGCATCCTTTGCGTCTTTGCGGTAAAACTTGCTACTGGTGGACTTTATCCAGCCCGGCTTCGGCCATGGCGACAGCACGGAAGATGGCACGGCCCTTGTTCATGGTTTCATCCCATTCATTTTTGGGTATCGAATCATAAACGATACCGGCACCTGCCTGTATATGCAGGGTCTTATCCTTGATCACGGCAGTACGAATAGCAATCGCGGTATCCATATTACCATGCCATGACAGGTAGCCTACGGCGCCGGCATAAATACCTCGTTTAACCGGTTCCAGTTCATCAATAATTTCCATGGCACGTATCTTTGGTGCTCCACTGACGGTACCTGCCGGGAAGGTGGCACGCAACACATCCATGGCATTGAGACCGTCTTTTAATTTACCCACCACGTTGGAAACAATATGCATGACATGGGAATAGCGTTCGATCACCATATTCTCGGTCAGCTTGACGCTGCCGATATTTGCAATCCGTCCAACATCGTTACGACCGAGGTCAATCAACATCAGGTGCTCGGCCAGTTCTTTTGGATCGGCCAGTAGTTCTTTTTCCAGCAGGCGATCTTCACGTTCGCTTTTACCACGTGGCCGGGTACCGGCAATTGGCCGTACCGTGACTTCTCCGTCTTCAAGCCGGGTCAGAATTTCCGGCGAAGAGCCGGCAACATGAAAGTCACCCAGGTTGAGATAGAACATATACGGTGATGGATTCAGGCTGCGCAAGGCACGGTAAAGATCAAGCGGCCGTGCGCTAAACGGGATCGAAAGCCGCTGTGACAATACTACCTGCATGGCATCACCATCACGAATATATTGCTTGGCTTTCAGTACCGCTTCTTCAAAATCCTGCTGGCTAAAACCAGAGACAAAATCATCCTCGGTTACCGATACCGAACGTGCCCTGGCAGGATGAACGATATGGCTGTCGAGCTGGTTGCTTAACCACTCCAGCCGCACCCGCGCTTCATCAAATCCATCTGCATCGGCATGTACAATAATATACAGCTTGCCACTGAGATTATCGTGCACCACCAGTTCATCGGAAACCATTAACAGGATATCCGGTACACCGAGCTGATCCGGATTGGGACATTGCTTCAGGCGGGGTTCGATGTAGCGGATAATATCATAGCCAAAGTAACCAACCAGGCCACCGTTAAACCGGGGCATGCCCTCGATTTCGGGTACCCTGTATTCTGCCTGGAAAGTTTCAATCCACTGTAGTGGATCTTCTACCTGCAATGTCTCATCGAGACGGCCATCTTTTAAAATAGCCACTTCATTACCCGTGATACGGATAACCTTTTTAGCGGGTAGTCCGATAATGGAATAGCGTCCCCATTTTTCACCGCCCTGTACTGATTCAAACAGGTAGGAATATGGCCCATCGGCGAGCTTGAGATAGGTACTGAGCGGGGTATCGAGATCCGCCAGTACTTCCTTCATTAAAGGGATACGGTTATAGCCCTCTGCGACATATGCTTCGAATTCTTCTCGTTTCATTCATCTTGCCTGATAATAAATACACAACCCATACAACCCGGTAACATACCGGAACCTGACTTAATGCCAGTTACGCCATCGGTGTTGCATTTGTTGTTTTATATTCATGATGAAACTCAGAATTCTCATTATGTTTAAATCAGGCTGCAGCGGCCTTGCCAAGTACCTCGGGTAACTCGGCCATGGAGTCTATTACAGCATCGGGACTGGCTTCGCGAATATCCACGCCATGGTTATAACCATAGCTCATACAGATAATATCAAAACCTGCAGCACGAGCCGCTTTAACATCGCTGATAGAGTCTCCGATCATCAGTGAATTTTCCGGCTTTGTGCCCAGCTCTTTTGCTGCATGCAGCAAGGGCATGGGATCCGGCTTTTTCTTCTCCAGCGTGTCACCGCAGATGATAATCTCAAACTCATCGTGAATGCCAAGGTCTTTCAGTAATGGCAGGGTAAACTGTGATGCCTTGTTAGTAACACATCCCAGCTTGAAGCCCTGTTGTTTAAGATAGGCCAGGCCTTCCTTGACACCCGGATAGAGGCAACTGCGTTTGCTGGTATTTTCTGCATACAGGTCAAGGAAGATCGGATAGGCTTTTGCAAACAGCGCATCATCCGGTTCACCATCGAGCTGGCCAATCAGGGCGCGACGAGTCAGGCGCTCTACTCCGTTACCGACCCAGTTGCGGACTTTTTCCTCGCCATGCTCCGGCATACCGAGCTGTTTCATCATTTCATCGACGCAATAAGCCAGATCCGGCACACTGTCTACCAGTGTGCCGTCCACGTCGATGAGGATCATTTCGGGTTTTTTTGAAATCATATTAACGCTTTACTTTTGCCAGCTCATCACGGAATTGACTGATCACGGTGTCATAGACATTCGGATCGTTATCGTTTTTGGCACCGAATACTGCAG
>JALUTJ010000309.1 GCA_027057985.1 Chromatiales bacterium | reverse complement strand
TGGCATGTAATGAATCCATAAAGAAAAAATGCCCACTATACACCATCTACAGGGGAATATTACCCTGCCTGTTGACATGGTTTTAGCGGATTTTGGCGGCAATTAAAGGAAAAATAATGAATAAACATGTTAAAATACGTCATTATTTCCTGTTAAGTTATCCGGATACTGATTATGAACGACACAACTTTTTCCAAAGAAGAGCAAATTCTGCAGGTGATGCGCAAGGTCCTGACCGATGTGGCCAAGGATACCTATACACCACCTGATCTGAAACACCCGCTCTCCCCTGAAACCATTAACAGTATTCGTGACTGTCTGCAGCTGATTGCCGCGCGGGAACATGAGCTGGCCAAAGAAGCCGGACGTGAAAGCAAAATGCGTCCTCGTTATATCGATGAGCCCAGTAGCTCCGTGGTAGTTGAACTCGACACCACCGTGTTTAAAAACAACAAGGATGATCAGGCCTGATTTTTCCTGAAGAAGCGGGCAATCAGGCCCGCTGCCCTTCCATAAAATCCCCATATAATTCAAAAACTTATATTAAACCAGGCTTTTTCGGGCTTTTTCTGTAAAAAATTCCGGGAAACCAATCACTTTATATAAAGCACCACGCTGAGCTGCCGTTATATAAGGTATTGACTTCATTTGGCCAGCAAGGTCGAAGGGATTATTTTGTTTACTGGATTATTTAATGCATGAAGAAGTGGCTTAAAATCAACAGTCTGCAGAAGCGCTATGCCATACTGACCGTTGCCCTTGTCATTATCATGCTGCTGGCAAACTGGATGGCCTGGCACCAGGCGAACCAGCTTGAAAGTCAGATCCAGGAAAATCTTGCCTCCCGTCTCTCGCTGCTTCAGCACGACCGGGAAATCCGTAACAATATCTGGTCCCTGCGAGACTATCTTTCAAAAGTTCAGGTCAATCCCCGAAAGTTCTACCACCCGGATTATATCAGCAACACTATTGGCACTATTCACCAGCATATCCAGCGCATCAATGAACATCCCTGGATTCAGCAAAATTATGCTTCTACAACCCGGGAACTGTCACAAACATTAAAAGTCTTTAAAGATAGCGCAGAAAAAATGGTTGATATCCAGCGCCATCCGCAGCAGCTCTACCCCTCTGTCAGTATTTCCAATTTTATTATGCAACCCACCTATGCTGATGTGATTAATCAGCTTAACCTGGCAATCGATTCACTGGAAGAAGAAAAAACTGAAAACTACTACGAGGAATATCTCGTACTGGTCAGGCTTCGTTATAACTGGATGAGCCTGACAACAAATTTCAGAATGTATATGTTGAATCGACTGAATGCTTTTCAGGAAAAATACCTGGTTAACCAGGTAGATCTGATCAGCACCCTGCACGAAGCTATCGTGAAACAGATGCGCTGGCTGAACAAACAGGATAAAGCTGGGAAACTTTCATTCAATACCTCTTTTGCCCTGGAAAATCTTAATAAAGATATCAAACTCTGGTTCAGGGGATTTAAACAGGTTAGAAAAATTCATGAGTCGAATGAGTGGCGCCGAGATATACTGGTTTATGAAGCCGAACTCGCCCCTCAGCTGGAAAAAATAACCGCACTGTTGCGAATACTGGATGCCAGTATTGAAAAATTCAGCCATAAGGATCTCAATGATCTTTCAAGTTATACCCAGCTACAATTACAGCTTATATGGATGGCTTCGCTGGTTGGCCTGTTTATTCTTATCGCTGGATATATTTTCCTGAGCCGAAAAATTCTCAGGCCTATTGCAGACGTTACCCATGCTCTGCGAGAAGAATCTCGTGGTGTTGAAACTGAATTACATTCAAATATCCGCTTACTTGAGACTCGAAACCTGGTTGCCGCATTCCGTGAGTTACGCAAGCAAATACATAACCGGCAAAAAGAGCTGGAATACCATGCGCTGCATGATGACCTCACCGGCCTGGCTAACAGAAGTCTACTTATTGACCGACTAAACCAGGCTATTCACAATGCAAAGCAGGATAACAACAGCTTTGCCATTCTGATTATGGACCTGGATCACTTCAAGGAAGTCAATGATACCCTGGGACATGAAGTGGGTGACAAGTTATTACAGCAGGTCGCAAAACGCTTACATCATATACTGCGTGAAGTGGACGTAGTGGCGCGTCTTGGCGGAGATGAGTTTTCAGTATTACTAAATACTGCGCAGGAACAACAGGCAAAACACATTGCTCACAAGATCACCACTGAGTTTCATAATGTTTTCACGGTTGATGATATCCCTCTGTATATTGGCATCAGTATTGGTATTTCAGTTTACCCACAACATGGGCTTACCTCACAGATACTACAACAGCGTGCTGATATTGCCATGTATATTGCCAAGCGTAATAAAACCGGCTACGAAGTTTATAATCCGAAATACGATGAACACAGCATTGGTAAACTTTCTCTGATATCTGGATTGCGCTATGCTATTGAAGAAAATCAGCTATTTATGCAATACCAGCCAATCATCAACCTGAAAAATAATGAACTGGTAGCTGCAGAAGCATTGTTACGATGGAATCATCCTCAGCATGGACAGGTGATGCCAGATGAAATCATTCCGATTGCAGAACAAACCGGTATGATAAACCCGATAACCTACTGGATTATTGACACTACCTCACAGTACTGTAAACACCTGAAACAGCTAGATGTTGATATTAAAGTCGCGATCAACCTGTCAATTTATAACCTTCAGGATAGTAAATTTATTGAAAATGTAAAAGAGATCATCAACAGGAATAATATAATGGGTTCAAAATTCATCATGGAAGTCACCGAAAGTGTGATGATGACGAATCCACGCAAGGTTATCAAGGTTCTTAGCCAGCTCGATGAAATGGGTATAGAAATTGCTGTAGATGACTTTGGTACCGGCTATTCATCACTCAGCTACCTGAAACAACTGCCTATTTCCCGCCTGAAAATCGATAAATCCTTTATTATGGATATGAAGAATAATGATAATGATGCCATTATTGTCCGCTCCACGATTGATCTTGCACATAACCTTGGTATGCAGGTGGTGGGAGAAGGTATTGAAGACCTGGATAGCCAGCAACTACTCGATATGCTTGGCTGCGAATATGGACAGGGGTATTATATCAGCAAACCTCTATCACAGGATGATTTTGAGCAATGGCTCAAAACAAAAGAACTACTCAGGGTAACTGACAATGGATAACGAAGAAATAAGGAAACAGCTCAGTGAGTTATACCTTGAACACAGGGATCTCGATGATGCACTGCAACTGCTACAGGAAAGACCTTTTATCGATGAATTACAGGTTAGACGATTCAAACTACGTAAACTGAGAATAAAGGATGAAATCCGGGTTCTGGAAAGCAGGCTTATCCCGGATATTGATGCATAAAAAAGTGGCTAAAAATGACTAAAAATAAACGTGATTCAAACCGGGTCGGACTGGTAATCGATATCAGGGTGACCACTGATGATAAGCAGGAGTTTATTCTCAAATCCCGTAATATCAGTGATACCGGTGTCTTTCTTGAATATGAGGATGATACCATTCGCATGGATATTGGCGAACAGGTAGTATTGCAGGTTTGTGGTCAGCTCGGCAGCGAAGATCCCCCACCGGTCAGGGCCGAGGTAAAGCGCTGTACCGATGAGGGCATTGGCCTGCAATTTATATTATAATCTCTGTTTTCGCCAATAAAGTTAGCATTTCCATGACAAAACATAAATTCCCCATTGCCGAACTTTTTATTGCCACCGGTTGCAGCCACTGCCCTGTTGTACTCACCGAGCTGGCAGAACAGTTGAAAAAAGGTGAGCTGGCACAGCTCAATATTACCAATATCGCTGTGGATAATGAAAAGGCCGCTGAGCTGAATATTCGCAGTGTGCCCTGGTTTTCTCTTGCCTCTGATAAAGACCTGATGATTTTCAATGGCCAGCTTGGTCCGGAAGAAATCCGCAACTGGATAAAGCAGGCTCAAAGCGATCAGGGTATGGAGGAATACATCGAACAAACCCTGGCACAGGGCCAGTTAATCACGGTTGCACAGACCATCCAGCTTAAGCCTGAAGTTTTCAATACCGTGATAAGCATGCTGCGTGATGAAGATACCTCTATACAAACCCGTATCGGACTAGATGCACTGATCGAGCAGTTTAGTGGTGATGATATTCTGAGAAACCACGTACAGGATTTTCTTGATATTGCCTCAACCGATAACCTGCGCCTGCAGATAGATGCACTGCACTATCTTGCCCTGACGGGTGATAAAACTCAGCGAGCATTTATTGAGAAAATGCTTCAACATGACAATGCACAGCTGCGGGAAGCTGCAGAAGATGCGCTTGAAACGCTGGATGATCAGAGTAATTAGATTCAACCACAGAGAGCACAGAGTATCACAGAGCTGTTTCGTGTACATTTAGTTGGTGTAGATTGGTTCAAGGAACAAAGTGACGAAACCGACAATCTGATTTGTCGGCTCCGCTTTGCTTGGGCCGACCTACTAAAGCCTGATCTGCTTGAGTCGATCTACTTCTCTTCCCAGCTTATCGGTATCAATCGGGTAAGGCAGCTCGGCATGGAAGGAAAAACGAGCACGCAGTTTTTCAAACTGATGCAGGTATTCTTTTTCATAAAAGATAATCAGGTGGATTTCTTTTAACTGCTGAATCGCCGCCATCAGGGTTTCCAGGCTACTGGTACGATCGCGAAAATCAGACTGAAAATTAAACTCGGCAACAATCACATCCGGTATAGACTGCTTGATCATACGTAAGGCTCTACGCATGCTGGTTGCCGTTTCCACCTGGTAGCCAGATTTTTCATAGATCGATGTAAAATCCGGGTAACCACCCAACTCCCTTATCTGCAGTAATTTACTTTTTTCAGCCATAAAAACCCATTACGCCTTGAAATTTCGCCACTTCATCATAACTACGATATGTTATAATAGCCACTGCAAACTTATCAAATATCTCATCGGAGGTGATTTATGCCTTATTTCGTTTATAAAATTGCCCCAGGCATCAGTCAGATTGTCAAAAATCTTGAACCACTCGAATCCTTTGAAAAGTTCAAGGATGCCAAGACCTTTGCCAAGGAAAAACGTCAACAACATGAAGCAAGCGATGGCACCATCTATAAAATTATCTTTGCAGAAAACACTATCGATGCAGAGGAAAAGTTGCAGGAGCAGCGTGAGGAAACCATCCTGCGTGAATGGGAAAAGTGATCCTCGCCAGAGCAGCTAAATATAATGGATGAAGACAAGTACAGAGAAACCTACCGCACGGTTAACCCGCTACAGTGTCCGTTTGAAAAAACACTGAACTCACGTCGCTGTGTCTGTAGCAAAATGGAACGTATCCATCTTGCCGACCGTGAGTGTGCCGGTTGCCATGACAAACGCGCCTGGCAGAACTGCCTCGACTACCTGCACCTGTTACGGGAAAATGCCCGCTTCGCCCTCAAGATCACAGATCTCGATGAGCCTCTGCCGCATAACAAGGAAATGAAGGTGCAGTCAGGGAGTATTTTTGGTTTACAGGAATTATTACAACCAGAAAGCAGGGACAAACCGGATATTTACCAGTTACTACAACTGGCGCTGGAAAAGTACCACAGCCTTGAGGCATTACCTCTGAATAAACTCATGCCGGCTATCGTCCATTTTGAAGTGCGCCCTAAACGCAGGGGTAAAAAGAAATAGCGCCGGTCAGGGATTCTTGTCCCAGTCGTATGCACAATCCAGATGCTTACGCACCTCAATAATACCTTCGAGTCCACCTTCAACAATAACCTGTAAAGGAATCTGGTTATTCATTTTTTTGCAGCGTTGATTTAACCAGATAGAACCCATGCTCGGATTATGCGGATACGAGGTACGCAAGGCATCGGCAATGCCAATAATATGTTCAAGACGTTCTTCTACTGCATCGGTAACAGGGAAAGGGGTATTCTCACGGTAACGGCGTAAGGCACGCGCAGGTGTTTTACCTGGCAGGGCCAGCAAAGAAATAATCTGTTCAGAAGACAGTCCCCAGCTATCGAGGATATTCATAATCCCGACAGTCAGTGAAACAAGATCTTCCTGACTCATGTTTTGCATTTCAAACTCCGATATTTTGACGTATAACCAGAAACACGCCAAATAACCGCGTGATAATTCAGGTATTAAATAAAACAGGTTTTATTATACAATAGACAGTATTAATTTACTTTTAATTTGAGCCTGCAAGGTGTGAAAAATGATAAAAATTGCAACCCTGGATGATGTCCGCCCCGGTAAAATGTTTCGAACCAGCCATAATAACCATGCCTACCTGCTTGCCAATATCGAGGGTGAAATTTACGCCATGGATAATACCTGCTCCCATGAAGATGCCTCGCTTTATAACGGCGCTTTAAAAGGTCACTGCGTGGAATGTCCACTGCATGGTAGTCTGTTTGACTTTCGTAATGGCAAACCCGATGGCAATCCGGCTACGGTTCCAGTTAAGACCTACCCTGTTACCATTAAAGATGGTGAAATCTATATTGAGATTTAAAAACGAATAAAAGCGGCAGAAAAATCAAAATGAATCATGCCCTGCTCAGCCAGGGCATTATAAACAATCTTGAGAAACTCGCTATTCTGTTCAATATTGCGGGCAAAGTTATACATAATATAGACCAGTTGTTCATGAAGCCGATCTGCATCAAGTATTGCAGTATCGAGTTCGAGATAAATCAGGCTACGTAAAAGCATCATTCTGACCAGTAACATCTGTATGTAGGTAAAGGGGTCTGGCATACTGATAAACCATTCCCGAAAAATACAATTTGCCAGGTAGCGTGTAACTGCCCTGTCGATCAATTCATGCTGCTGCTGATTCAAAGCCGATATTTTTTGCTGTAATCGTTGCGCTAACTCAGCGGTTATCATTTCACCAGCGGGATCACGACCTTCAAGAATTCCAGAATAAAGCTGGCTGATATTTTCTTTTTCTGCCTGTTGCAGCTTGATAGAGAAAATAGAATGTACTACCACCATCACCAGAGCCAGATTCTGATCATGCTGAGCCATAAATTCACTGGCGCGTTGTAAAGCCAGTGGCTGCGTGTAATCTTCCAGCATTTCATGCAGCCGCTGCGAAGAATCGAGCCGGCAACCACGGTGATAAAATGTCGAAAGATGCGTGGCAAGATCTGCCAGCAGGTAGAGACGACCATTCAGACTGTAGGCTTCATTTGCGATAATCGATAACAGACCGTCACGTACCGGGCGGAAATAACGCTGGTAATCATCAGTTTCTTTTTCAGAGATACTGCGTTGTACCGGGTAATCTTTACTCCGCGGTAAATCTGAAAGGCGAAAGCGCTTCATTTTTAAAGGTGAGGCCACCTTTATCTGGCGCCGTACCACCTCGGGGCAGGAAAGGCTACCACTGAGTTCAATCACCTCACCACTACGAGAAATAACCCGGGGAAACATGGTGCAGACATCCCCCAATGTATCCATACCATAAAGACACTGGATACGACAGAGGCCTTTTTTATCCAGCATACTGCAGAAGCCATCATCACGCATGCGTACAAAAGCATAATCATGGTCACCGGAAACACTGCTGGTATTGACGAGGATATTTTCAGCAGAAAGTGCCTGCTCGCTTTTATCCTCTTCAATCGCGCGTTGCAGTAATTCGTAATGGGTTCTATCAAGCTTGACCTGCCAGTCACGGCAACAGGTATCATCACAATCTGCACCGAGGCAACTGAAATCGGCAAAGGCGGCTGGAGTTCGATAGGAAAGTGACATTAGAGACGGGATGAAGTAATTTCGTTACTAAACATCTTTCTGGCTGCACCTGTTTTCTGCTGTTTGCTAAAATCGACCAGTATCATGCCACTAAATCGTTCCCCCCTGTAAAGCTCAACCCGAAATACCTTGCGCCCTCGATCCACGGAAAAACGTGACTGAATATGCTTTCTCCGTACCAGTAACTGATTTTCATTTTTTAATCCCGGCCGGGAAAAACCAATCACGTTGACGCGATAATCCCTGTCAGCCAGAACACGAAAACTTTTATCTACGTGTATCCTGTCACCAATATTTACCGTCTTTTTTCTACCATCTATTTCAAGCTGCAGACTTTGCAGGCTATCATCATATTCAAAATATTGCGGTCTGAGTGAAGTGACGAAACGATTACCATAACGCACCTTTAGCCCATGTGGATGGTCAATTATTGCCAGTAAAGGGTTGCTCTTTTTATATTCAATATCTGCATGTTTTTTCAGTGGTATGTAGTTTAGTACCCGACGAGAATTAGCGACATCGAGATTGATCCGATTATCATATAAGGAAATCTGCAGGTTGCTGCCAATCTGATGGGCCACACTTCTTCGTGTCATTTTAAAATCACGCTCAAAACCAATACCCAGCTTATGCATAAACCCTTCCACCGCTAGCAGATGGTAATAGGTTCTTTCATGTGTAAGGAAGTTTTTACTCGCTTCAACGGCAAAAGCCGGCTTATGGTGGCGTATGGCAAAATAGGTCAGCGACTTTTCCATCTCCGGGTTGCCTTTATTGGTACGGGTATTTTTGACATAAAAGAATTTGTCGCTGTTTTTGAGCTGTTTATTTATGCTTTCCTGTACAAAGCTTGCAATAGCATTGAGATGCCCAAACTGCTTATGCTGGATTTTTTCCTGGTCAATAATAATACTCTGACCCCAGCGCCGAGGATTGTATAATTTATTAATATATTTCTTGCGATAAAAGCCACTTCCATCATGCAGGTTAAGGATAATATCCACATCCTGATCGAGAATAATCTTTTTGATTTTCTGCACCTCAGCATATTCAGGATCATTTTCTGCCAGCCGCCTGAACTTGCGATTCATATCCCCGTATATGCCACGACTTCTCCTGATAATACTGGCGAAATTCAGATTGGGTACCACCCAGACATTACCAGATTTAATTTTATAGTTAGTCACCAGCATCGAGGCTGCCGTGAAACCACCGGGTTCATCCCCTTGAATACCTCCTATCACCAGCATGGTTGGTCCTGGTTTATCTGATGTCAGCTTGTGCAGAGAGAAACGCAGCTTATCCGCATAAGTGAGCGGGCTTAAGCAAAGCAGGTAGAGAATAAGCCATGCCCTCATGCCGATACCACCTTGATGTGCCATGGCTCATAACGTACCCCGACCTGGTTATTGCGGGTATATCGGATATCGACATATTTGAGGCGAATCAGCTTTCTGTATTCCTTGGTCTCGGCAAAACGGGCGGTAAAATTATCCGCACCGAGGTTTTTATTACCAACATCAAAGTCTCCAATACCATGATAAGAGTGCCCCGGTGGCGCAAGAGATCGTGATGCAAGGGATAAATTACCCTTGCTGGCTTTAACTTTTGCCAGGAACAGGTAAAACTGTTTAACTACGCTACGCACCCCGGAGGTCAGGATCAGCTCTGGTCCAATATCTTTCTGTAACCTGTGAAATTTTTTCTCCGCATCTCCGCGAAACAGAAAGTGACCACTCCGAGGTATCTTTATCGTTTCATGACGATCCACTCTTGCAGTGAGTTTATCAATCACCTTTTTACCCATAAAGCCATAGCGGGTTGCATCGAAAAAGAATAGCTCATCAATCAGTGCCAGTTCTTTTTTTGTGAAGGCACCAATTTTTGAATAACGTCGCGCATAAAGCAGCGCCTCATCCAGTCCCACGAGGTTAAAGTTGGCATAGCCAATCAGGTTCTGTATGCGTTGCAGACGTGACAGGGTGGAAAGAAAAACCGGAATCCGGTCTTTTTCAAGAAATATATCGTCGGCAAATGTTTGATTAAAATTTCTTACCTTATCGAGATTATCAATAACGGCTTTTTCCTGTTGCTGAAAAATTTTCTTTTTCGCCGTAAGCGGTGGTGAAGCAGTAATCACCTCAGATTTAACATTTGTTAACTTTTCGTTATTCTGACAGGCTGTCAACAGGCCGAGACTGCTACCCATCAAGAACAGGCCCGAACTATTACGCAGAAAGCAACGTCGTTGTTTTGATACCATTTTACTGCCTATAACCCTTACCATAACCAGGTTTTAAACCATTATGTCATTAAATTATCTTTTGTAAACCTGCTCAAGTCACTGTTTTATCACGATAATGAAATATACTATACTGCTTTTAGTTTTATTCTTTCAATAATAGTATGACTTATACCCTGCTCCACCAGGAAAACAGCGATTATGCCCACCTGCAATTCTCAGGTCCCTTTCAGGGCAGGGAAGTCTGCTGGGATACACACTTCTATACGCTTAAAGCCTGCCCCTATGTTAGCAGCGACACAAACAAGGGTTATATCGAAATTAACCCTGTTAATGATAATGAAATGAAACTGGTTGTTGCCCTCAACATCACGGAAATCAATCATCCTGCTATACTGAAAATGATGATCATGATTCGACAGTACCGTAACCTGGCTGTTGGAAAACATGAATACGGTAGATAATTTTTTAGTTATTCCATGGAGGTCATAGCGCAATGCCAAGATACGTATCACTTTCACGTGCCGCCAGACTGGTTGGCCTGTCCCGCGGTGAATTACAGAAGCTGATACATGATAACCAGCTACAGAGTTTTGAAGGCCAGGTCAGCCTTGATGATATAGAAAAACTCTTTCCCGAAGCCGAGCTGCAACGTGACCAGATCATTGAAGATATGGAAGCGATTATTGAAAAAGCCATGAAACGAGCACGGGGTGAAAAACTGGCAAAACTTCTGGCTCCCGATCCCTATACCCTGAGTATTCGCCTGCATGTACTGTCCAAAGAATATGCCATTAAATGCAGTCAACTTAATGGTTACCAGAAACTGGTCGCTGAACTTCAGAAAAAACTCGAACAGGATACCAAGACAAAACAGATAAACAGCTGGCTTGAGCAACAGCTTGAAAAAGTGATTAATGTCGAGGAACCTGTCACCGCAATCCGGGAAAAAGACAATGTATTACGGG
>JALUTJ010000308.1 GCA_027057985.1 Chromatiales bacterium | reverse complement strand
GAAATCAAGAGCCTGATTAATGACAGTGTTGAAAAAGTGGATGAAGGTTCCAAGCTGGTGGATGAGTCTGGTAAGACCCTGGAACAGATAGTAGAAGCGGTGAAGAAGGTCAGCGACATCATTGCTGAAATCGCTGCAGCCAGCCAGGAACAGTCTTCCGGTATCGAAGAAGTCAACAAGGCTATTAGCCAGATGGATGAGATGACCCAGCAAAATGCGGCCCTGGTTGAAGAAGCCGCATCCGCCAGTGAGTCGATGGAAGAGCAGGCGCGTAATATGATGGAACTGATGAAACAGTTTAATATCGGCGAGGAAAATATAGCACAGGAACAACCCGCACCGGCTGCACGCAAGGCTGCACCACATACCAGCGCAACCTCACGACCTGCACCACGTCCGGCAGCAAGGCCGGCTCCAGCCCCTTCTGTTGATTCAGATGATGAGTGGGAAGAATTCTAAACCACGAGAATAACAGAACGGTTTAATGCAGATAGATAAGGAATTAATGTGGGTAATGCAGCACTTGAAACGGAAAGGGAATTCCATTTCACCGAAAAAGATTTTAAACACATTAGTCGCCTGGTGGGTGAACGGACAGGTATTGTACTTTCTGATGCCAAGCGACAAATGGTTTACGGGCGACTATCACGTCGCCTGCGCCAGTTAAAGCTGGAGAAATTCTCAGACTATCTTGAACTTCTCACCAGTGGTGATGAAGAAGAACTGGTGAATTTTACCAATGCCATCACCACCAATCTGACCGCTTTTTTTCGTGAAAATCATCATTTTGAATACCTGAAAAAAACGGTTATTCCTGAAGTTCTTAAAGCAAATGCCAGAAGCAAGCGCATACGAATATGGTCTGCTGGCTGTTCTTCCGGTGAAGAGCCTTATTCAATTGCGATGTGCGTACGTGAGCTGGTACCCAAATCAGCGGGCTGGGATATTAAAATCCTGGCAACTGATCTCGATTCTAATATGGTACAGCGTGGTAAGGAAGGCATCTATACCGCGGAGCGCGTCGAAGGTTTAAGTCCTGAGCGCATGAAGCGCTGGGTTAAACGTGGTAAGGGCGAAAATGCCAATATGGTGCGTATGCATCCTGAACTGCGGGAAATGATTACCTTTAAAGAACTCAATCTGATGCACCAGTGGCCAATGAAAGGCCCGTTTGATTTTATGTTTTGTCGCAATGTGGTGATTTACTTTAATAAAGACACGCAACGTGTTCTGTTTGACCGCTATGCTGATATTCTTAGAGATAATGCCCATCTTTTTATTGGCCATTCTGAATCCCTGAACAAGGTAACGGATCGCTTCGAGTTGCTGGGACAGACCATTTACAGAAAGGTACGATAACGTGCAACTGAATGCACCTCCTGCTGCTCAGAAAAAGCCGAAGTGCCTGCGTGGCTTCGAGCATATCAACCGTTACTGGGATAAAACCCACGATATTTTCGCCGCCAAAATTCTTCCCGGCCAGTATTATGTAACGACCAATAACGAAGCTATCGTTACCGTGCTCGGTTCCTGTGTCTCTGCCTGTATTCGCGACAAAGTTTTTGGTATTGGAGGTATGAATCATTTTATGCTGCCCCTGAATAAGGGCATGTCGCATGCAGAAACGGCGGCACTGGATAATGCAGCGCGTTATGGTAACTTTGCCATGGAGAAGATGATCAATGATATTCTCAAGCATGGTGGTAATCGTGAAAACCTGGAAGTAAAGATTTTTGGCGGTGGCCGTGTATTGAAAAATATGCAGTCACTGGATATTGGCAATGGTAATATTCGTTTCGTCAAAGAATATATTGCAACCGAGGGGCTTGATCTCGTCGGTGAGGATGTGGGTGATATTTTTCCACGCAAGGTGATCTATTTTCCCATGACAGGCAAGGTACGGGTGAAGAAACTACGTACCATGCACAATCGTACCATTATCGAGCGTGAATCCAGTTACATGTCTTCACTGGATGTTAAGCCGGTTGAAGGTGATATTGAACTTTTCTGAGGTAATTTGAGCTCTATGAGTATTAAGGTTCTAATAGTTGATGACTCTGCCCTGGTGCGCCAGGTCATGACAGAAATATTGAATGCCGATAAGGATATTGAAGTTATAGGCGTTGCACATGATCCCTATGATGCACGAGAAAAAATCAAAAAACTGAAGCCGGATGTTTTAACGCTGGATGTTGAAATGCCAAAGATGGATGGCATTACTTTTTTATCCAACCTGATGCGTCTGCACCCGTTACCGGTTGTCATGGTTTCTACCCTGACCGAGAAGGGCGCAGATATCACTTTTGAAGCCCTCGATCTTGGCGCTGTGGATTTTGTTTCCAAGCCCAAGATAGATGTGGCAGAAAAACTGGCCGAGTATGCTGATGAAATCTGTAACAAGGTGAAAATTGCTTCAACGGTCAATGTCAGCAAAATCTCCGATCGACGTGCTCGTCTGGCAAACCAGGCCGGGGCGATGGATGTTGCTCCCAAGTTGTCGGCCGATGCGGTACTGGAAAAGCGTAAGTCGAAAAGACCGCTTAAAACCACCGAAAAAATTATTGCCCTCGGTGCTTCTACCGGGGGCACCGAGGCGATCAAGGAAGTGCTGATGGCGATGCCGGCAGATAGCCCCGGTATAGTGATCAGTCAGCATATTCCAGAGGCCTTTAGCAAACCTTTTGCCAAGCGCATGGATAAAAACTCGGCTATGACCGTGTACGAAGCGGTCGATGGGCAACAAATATTGCCGGGGCATGTTTATATTGCGCCGGGAAACCGCCATCTGCTGGTCGAACGTAGCGGGGCACGCTATATTTGCCGCCTCAATGATGGTCCTCCAGTCAACCGCCATAAACCCAGCGTCGATGTGATGTTTCGCTCGGTGGCACAGAATGTTGGGCCGAATGCTATTGGTGTTATTTTGACCGGCATGGGGGATGATGGTGCCGCGGGTCTCAAGGAAATGCTGGAAAACGGGGCCAGTACACTGGTCCAGGACGAGAAAAGCTCGGTGGTCTGGGGTATGCCGGGTGAGGCCTTTAAAATCGGGGCGGCCAGCGAGCAATATCCTCTCGAAAAAATTGCAAAAGAATTGTTAAAACGCAGCGAGTAGACTTCCCTTTTTCTTTTCTATCCTATACTAATTGATATCGTTACAAGCCTGGTGGCAGGGCGCTAAAAACAGGCACGATTCGTGCATTGTTTATTACAGCAGGGATGGCATCAGTCATATGGTATTAAATGGATGTCCTTGTCAGAAATTGAGTCATGAACTCAACGAAAATAGGTAGAAAAGGCGATTTTATGTACCCAATAGCCGAGCCTGCAGTGGCAGAAAATCTTATTGAAGAACATGCAAACCTTGTCAGCCGGATTGCTTATCACCTGGCGGCAAGGTTACCGGCAAGTGTTGTCATCGATGACCTGATTCAGGTCGGCATGATAGGCCTGCTCGATGCTGCACAGCAATATGATCCTTCCCAGGGGGCTACCTTTACCACCTATGCCACCATCCGTATTCGTGGCGCCATGCTTGACGAGCTGCGTCGTAATGACTGGGCACCCAAGTCAGTACACAAAAAACACCGTGACCTGATGAAGGTAGTTTCTGCGATTGAAACCCGAACCGGACGTGAAGCAAAGCCGCGAGAGGTAGCCCGGGAAATGGGTATCAGCCTGGATGAATACTTTGAACTGA
>JALUTJ010000307.1 GCA_027057985.1 Chromatiales bacterium | reverse complement strand
CACTGGAAATCCGCTACAAGGGCAAAAATATCCATGAAGTACTGGAGATGACCATTGAGGATGCGCTGACATTCTTCGATGCCATCCCGGTTGTGAAACGCAAGCTGCAAACCCTGATGGATGTCGGGCTGAGTTATATCCGCCTCGGCCAGAATGCCACTACACTTTCCGGTGGTGAGGCGCAACGGGTTAAACTCTCTCGTGAGCTCTCCAAGCGCGATACCGGCAATACCCTGTATATACTCGATGAACCGACCACCGGGTTGCACTTCCATGATATCGAGCAATTACTCAGCGTACTGCACCGACTTCGGGATCACGGTAATACCCTGGTGGTAATTGAACACAACCTGGATGTCATCAAAACTGCCGACTGGATCATCGATATGGGCCCGGAAGGTGGTAACAAAGGTGGCACCCTGGTGGTCAGTGGCACGCCGGAAGATGTCGCAAAGTGCAAGGCCTCCCATACCGGCAAGTACCTTAAACCGATGCTGAAGAAAAAAGCCTGAATCTGAAAAACCTCAGAGGACACGGATGTTCACTGAGATTCAAAGGGGATATTGATTACAGGATATTCATTTCGAAAAACTTAATTCGTGACACGCTGTACGCCATCCCTGGCCGCTCGACGATTGCCTTCCATGGCAATCGACGGTCACTCATTAAATTTTTCTGCTGAATATCCTGAGCAGACAATAGCTCGTTGATTGAAAATTGTTTTGCTGGTAGATTATTTCTATTCAAAGATCTCATAAATAAGACCTCTGTGGTTTATAAATCTGTAGTAATTTCACACAGGTATAAAAAAACCGGAGCATGTCCGGTTTTTTTATAAATCACACTTTGTGCTTATTCAGCAGCAGCGGCTTCTTCAGCAGTATCAGCACCCGCTTCAACAAGCGGACGGTCAACCAGCTCAACATAGGCCATGGGAGCCTTGTCGCCAGTGCGGAAACCACACTTGAGGATACGCAGGTAGCCACCAGGACGGTTTGCATAGCGTGGGCCCAGTTCATTGAACAGCTTGGTAACTGCATCGCGGTCACGCAGGCGAGCAAATGCCAGGCGACGGTTTGCGACTGAATCAACCTTGGCCAGGGTGATCAGTTTTTCAGCTACACGACGTAATTCTTTTGCTTTTGCAACTGTAGTACGAATCAGTTCATGTTCGATCAGAGATACAGACATGTTCTTGAACATGGCTTTACGATGTGAACTGTTACGATTCAGTTGACGACCACTTTGACGGTGACGCATGGTTCTAACCCTTAAAAATTCTGTTACGACTTAAAATTTAAAATCACCAAACAGCGGTTTTTTTTCATCTTCGTTTTTGCTACGAAGAATCGCTGGTGGCCAATTTTCCAGGCGCATACCCAGTGATAAACCACGGGATGCGAGTACATCTTTGATTTCGGTTAATGATTTCTTACCCAAATTAGGTGTCTTCAATAACTCTACTTCAGTACGCTGAATTAAATCACCGATGTAGTAAATCTGTTCTGCCTTGAGACAGTTAGCTGAACGTACGGTTAATTCCAGATCATCGACCGGACGTAACAGTACAGGATCGATATCTGGCTCCTGCTCGGCTGGTTCTTCATTTTCGGTGCTACGCAGGTCAACGAAGGCTGCCAGTTGTTCCTGCAGAATAGTAGCAGCACTACGAATAGCCGCTTCTGGTTCAATCGTTCCGTTTGTTTCAAGCTCGATAATTAATTTGTCGAGGTTGGTACGCTGATCAACACGGGCACTGTCAACAACATAGTTCACTTTGTGAACCGGGCTGAAAGTTGCATCGAGCTGTAAACGACCAATAGGACGATCTTCTTCATCATTTGTTAAACGAACGGTTGAAGGCTCGTAACCACGTCCCTTCACGACCTTTAAAGTCATGTTGAAGTCAACAGGCTTGGTCAGGTTACAGATTACGTGATCCGGGTTGATGCACTCGACGTTATGATCCAGCTGGATGTCTGCAGCAGTAACTACGCTTGGGCCTTTTTTGCTAACCTTGAGAGTTGCTTCATTGCCACTTTCCATGCGCAGTGCAACACCCTTGAGGTTTAAGAGGATGTTAACAACATCTTCCTGTACACCTTCAATCGCGCTGTATTCATGTAACACACCATCGATCTCTGCTTCAACCACGGCACAGCCGGACATGGAAGAGAGTAAGATACGACGTAATGCGTTACCCAGGGTATGACCAAAACCTCTTTCCAGAGGCTCTAAAGTTACCTTGGCACGACTATCATTAATTTGCTGTATATCCACTATACGTGGTGTCAGAAATTCTTGTTCTGAGGCCTGCATGTATTGTCCTCTATAAAATCCAGTTTAAGTACTTAAAAGCTGTTTCCTCCTGCCGTGGCAGGAGAATCAAAATTACTTGGAGTACAGTTCCACAACCAGGTGTTCGTTAATGTCCGCAGACAGATCACTACGTTCAGGAACGTTCTTAAAGGTACCTTCAAGTTTTGATGCATCAACATCTATCCATTCAACAATACCGCGGTTCTGTGCTGCTTCCATTGCGCTCTTGATACGCAGCTGGTTTTTTGCTTTTTCATTTACAGCGATAACGTCACCTGCTTTAACCTTAACTGAAGGAATGTTGCACTTGGCACCATTTACAGTGATGGCATTGTGACGAACAAGCTGACGGGCTTCATTACGAGAAGCACCAAAGCCCATGCGATATACGACATTATCCAGGCGTGATTCAAGCAGTTGTAGCAGGTTTTCACCGGTAGAACCCTTTACACGGTCCGCTGTTTTGTAATAACTACGGAACTGGCCTTCGAGAACGCCATAAGTACGACGTAATTTCTGCTTTTCGCGTAACTGGGTAGCGTAGTCTGAGTTGCGACCACGACGCTGACCATGTTGGCCAGGAGGAAACGGGCGATTTTCCATCGCGCATTTACTGCCAAAACATTTTTCGCCTTTTAAGAATAACTTTTCGCCTTCACGACGACATAAGCGACATTTAGAACCTAGATAGCGTGCCAAGATAGTTTCTCCCGTTATACGCGACGTTTTTTTGGTGGACGACAACCGTTATGAGGAATTGGCGTCACATCAGAAATATTGGTGATTTTGAAACCTGTTGAGTTCAAGGCACGAACTGCTGATTCACGACCAGGTCCTGGGCCTTTCACGTTCACTTCAAGGTTTTTCATTCCAAACTCTTTAGCCATGTTGCCACAACGCTCTGCAGCGACCTGTGCGGCAAAAGGTGTACTTTTACGTGAGCCGCGGAAACCTGAACCACCGGCTGTTGCCCAGCACAGTGCATTTCCCTGACGGTCAGTAATGGTGATAATGGTGTTATTGAAAGAAGCGTGGATATGCGCAATACCGTCGGCAATATCCTTTTTAACCTTCTTACGAGTACGACCTGATGATTTGGCTGCCATAATTTTGTTTCAAACCCTAAAAAGTAATTAGTTTATCGTTTAATCGGTTTACGCGGACCTTTACGGGTACGTGCATTGGTTTTGGTACGCTGACCACGAAGTGGTAAACCACGACGATGGCGAATACCACGATATGAACCCAGATCCATCAGACGCTTGATGTTCATGGACACTTCACGACGTAAATCACCTTCGATCGTGTACTTGGCAACCTCGTTACGCAGGTTTTCCACCTGAGATTCGTCGAGGTCCTTAACTTTAGTCGTTGGTGAAAC
>JALUTJ010000306.1 GCA_027057985.1 Chromatiales bacterium | reverse complement strand
CAAAAAAGAAAGAAGCAAAGAAAAAGGAAAAAAAGAAAGCAAAAAAGAAAGCTAAGAAGAAAGTAGCCAAGAAAAAGGCCAAGAAGAAGGCTAAAAAGAAAGTAGCCAAGAAGAAGGCCAAGAAAAAAGCCAAAAAGAAAGCGGCTAAGAAAAAGGCCAAGAAGAAGGCTAAAAAGAAAGTAGCCAGGAAAAAGGCCAAAAAGAAGGCTAAGAAGAAAGTAGCCAAGAAAAAGGCCAAGAAGAAGGCTAAAAAGAAAACTGCTCGTCGTAAAAAGTAAAATCTCGCGATAACGCAGTTATTCAGAAGAAATTCTGAAAAATAAAGGTCGGTTCGAAAGAACCGGCCTTTTTTATTGCCTGCTAACCCTCAGTTCATGGTGAATAGAGTATCTGGCTAAAATTTATACAGATCTTTTTCGGTTGCGACGGCCTGCAAGGGGATATCCCAGGGCTGTGCCTCCAGCTCGGTCTGTTTCTGTAGTTCATAAGCCACCCCAAGCAGACGCGGTTTATGCCAGAAACGGCGATGTCGTAAAAAGGCGAAGCTGCGATCATAGAAACCCCCTCCCATACCCATGCGATGGCCGTTTTTATCAAAGGCCACCAGTGGCATCAGGATCAAATCCAGCGACAGTGGCTTGCGGCTTCGCATTTTATGGGGGTGAACGGGTTCAGCAATGCCAAAACGATTATTTTTAAGCCGGCTATCGGGGTAACAGGGGATAAACCAGAGTTTTTTCGTATTGGGTTCGGCCAGTACCGGCAGATAAACCGTTTTGCCCTGTTGCCAGGCATGTTCAATCAGCAGGGTCAGATCCACTTCTGCATCGTTACTGAGATAAAAGGCAATATGCTGAGACTGTTGAAATAAGCGACTGTTCGCAATGCGTTCACAGACCTGGAAAGAAGCCTGTTCACGTTCGCTCTCTGAAAGTACGCGGCGTTGCTGACGAATTTGCTGGCGAAGTGAAGCTTTATCCATGCGGTTATTTTTATGTTTTGAATAAGGGTGGGCATCCCCGCCTGTACCGTTGTGAAACGTGCCTTGAACCAGAGGTTCAAGTGGGAACGTCGTGAGCACGTCAGGCTTTCCGCTCTAAGGCGGACATGCACACGGTGCCGCTACTCAGTCCCCGGAGGTATAAATTACGGCTCAAGGGTCTCTAATCACTGACGAATACCGCAGGGTATGCCCATTGAAAGGTCCTGCAAAGCTGATTTTAGATGATCTAAAAAAAATCTGCTGCAGTTTAATTGTGATCCGGCCACCTTAAATGACTTGACAACATAAAGGTATATGGGGCGGTAATAAGGAAAATTAAAGGCCAGCAGGAGGATAGAAGCGTGGGAATAAAATCAGATTTCCATCTGCCGGCTTTCGAACAGGGCCCGGTCGATCTTGTCCTGGATATTGCGCAGGCGAGAATTGAAGTCCTGGCTCGATTCGCCCTGTGGTTCGTTCTGGCTCAGCAGTTCATGGGCGATATTCAGCGCCGCCATAATGGCAATCCGATCCGAGCCGATGATTTTGCCGCTATCACGGATTTCACGCATTTTTTTATCGAGGTAGTCGGCCGAGCGTAACAGGTCATGGCGCTCATCCTCGGCGCAGGCAATCATGTATTCCTTGTCCAGGATATGAATCGTGACGCCTTCTGCTTTATCCGTCATTTTCAATTGCCTTTAGACGTCCAATCATGGCTTCAACCCGGCTTCGTGCCAGCTCGGTTTTTTCTATCAGTCGGGTGCGTTCATTTTGCAGATGCGTGGTGCTGTCACGCAGGGTTTTGTTTTCACTCTGCAGGCGTTCAATGGTCTTGATGAGATCATCAACCCGATTTTCCAGTTTTTTCAGATCAAGTTCGTCCATTTATTCCTCAGACTCCACGGAATCACGTTGTTATCTTATATAGTATAAGCATATAGAGCACATTCGGCCGGGTCAACGGGTAAACCGGGCAGAAAATGCGCTAAAATGCAGGCCATGGCCACGGCAATGCTGCCATTTTTATGACTTTGATAATAAGCAGGCGAATATGACTGAAGCAGATATCCACTATGATGAAATCAGTGATGCGTTACGACGTATCGGTGTAGAACAGGACAGTGCCGAGGTACATGGTGCCCTGTGCGGGCTGTTTTGCACCGTGGGTGGCCTGCAGGCCGACTACTGGCTGGACACGATGATAACGCCGGTTCCCGAGGATGATGCCCTGATTGTCGATGCACTGAGCAATGAAAGCCGTGCCCTGCTGACCCTGCTGTTCAACCAGACCGAGAAACAGCTTTCCGGCAATGATTTCGAGTTTGAACTGCTGTTACCGGATGACAGTGCCGGGCTTTATGGCCGGGTTGAGGCACTTGGGCACTGGTGCCAGGGTTTTCTGTTTGGTCTTAGCCAGGGCGGGCTCACCGATCCAGAGGGACTGCCCGGTGAGCTGCCGGAAATCGTAAAAGACCTGGTGGAAATTTCCCGCGCCGAGAGCTACGAGCTGGATGATGGTAATGCCGATGAAAATGATTATATGCAGCTGGTGGAGTTTGTTAGAGTAGCGGTACAGCTGTTTGTCGAGGAGATGCAGCAGTTCCAGGTTGCAGAGCCGGAATCTGATGCAGACTATCATTAAGCGCCGGCATGACTGCCCGCCGTATTAAAGTTTCAGGAATTGAAAGTAACAATGAATAACCAGGAATATAAACGTCGTCGTAAGCACCTGATGCAGATCATGGGTGATAACGCGGTGGCTATCTTGCCGGCAGCACGGGTACAGATGCGTAACCGGGATGCCGAGTATCCTTATCGCCAGGACAGTGACTTCCATTATATAACCGGTTTCGATGAGCCCGAAGCGGTGGCCGTGCTGGTGCCCAATCGTGAACATGGTGAATACATTCTGTTTTGCCGCGAGAATGACAGGAAAATGGAAACCTGGAACGGACCACGTGCCGGACAGGATGGCGCGATTGAAAAACATGCTGCGGATGATTCCTTTCCGATAGACGATATCGATGACATTCTGCCGGGGCTGCTGGAGAACCGGGAAAAGGTGTACTACACCATGGGCGTACATCCCGATTTTGATCAGCGCATTATCAAGTGGGTAAACCGGCTACGGGAACAGTCTCGCATGGGCGTGCATACGCCTGGTGAGTTTGTGGCGCTGGATCATCAGTTACATGATATGCGTCTGTACAAAAGTGCGGCGGAGATTCGTGTAATGCGCAAGGCAGCCGAGATTTCAGCACAGGCACATATTCGTGCCATGCAGGCCTGTAAGCCGGGTATGTACGAGTTTCAGCTCGAAGGCGAACTGCTTTACAGCTTTATGCAGCAGGGGGCGCGTTTCCCGGCTTATCAGTCGATCGTCGGGGGCGGTAAAAACGGCTGTATCCTGCACTATGTGGAAAACCGCGACCCGCTCAAATCCGGTGATCTGGTGCTGATCGATGCCGGTGCCGAACTGGAATGTTATGCTGCCGATATCTCGCGTACCTTCCCGGTGAATGGCCGCTTCTCAAGGGAGCAGCGACAGCTCTACGAGATTGTGCTGGCAGCCCAGTACGCGGCGATTGAGCAGGTGAAGCCGGGGAATCACTGGAATGATCCGCACGAGGCGGCTATCCGGGTGATTACTCAGGGCCTGATTGATGTTGGTATTCTCAAAGGCAAGCTGGAAACCCTGATCGAGAAAGAAGCCTACA
>JALUTJ010000305.1 GCA_027057985.1 Chromatiales bacterium | reverse complement strand
TCTTGATATAGCCGTGATCCATATCCAGCTGGCCTTCGAAAATGGCTGTATTCGGTTTATGACCAATGGCAATAAAGATACCCATGACTTCAATATCCTTTGTATCACCGGTTTTTTTGTTTTTCAGTCGCGCCCCGGTGACGCCAGTATTATCGCCCAGCACTTCATCCAGCTCGGTATCCCATTCAATGGTGACGTTGCCGTTTTTCGATTTTTCAATCAGCTGGTTGGCAAGAATTTTTTCCGAGCTGAATTTGTCACGACGGTGAATCACGGTTACGTGTGAAGCGATATTGGAAAGATACAGCGCTTCTTCAACCGCAGTATTGCCACCACCGACCACGGCAACCGGCTTGTCACGGTAGAAAAAGCCATCACAGGTAGCACAGCCGGAGACACCACGGCCCTTGAAGGCTTCCTCGGACTCCAGTCCCAGGTACATGGCAGAGGCACCGGTCGCAATAATCAGTGCATCACAGGTATAGGTATTGTTATCGCCATTCAGAGTAAAAGGACGTTTGCTGAGATCGGTCGATGTAATGGTGTCAAAAATAATCTCGGTATTGAAGCGCTCGGCATGCTGGCGCATTCGATCCATCAGCTCAGGCCCCTGTACTCCATTGATATCCCCCGGCCAGTTGTCCACCTCCGTGGTAGTCATTAACTGTCCACCCTGTTCCATACCGGTGACGAGCACCGGGTCAAGATTGGCTCGGGCGGCATAGACGGCCGCCGTATATCCGGCAGGGCCTGAACCAATGATTAATACGCGGCAATGTTTAGTTTCACTCATGAATCTGGCTCCAGAATTAAATTTTTCAGAAAATTCGTTCGATTTTTCTATGTTACGGAAAGAGAGGATTGGGGTAAAGGGCTACGTTTGCTGCCGCATTTCTGCTGGATTTCAGGTAATATAGCGATGGCGTTGGCAATTGCGGCTTGCAATTAACTCTAAATAGAAATAATCTAACAATATTAACAACTTATAAAACTTAGTTAAAAATAAAATTAAAACAAATTTTCACCAGTAACCCTATAAGATTAACGACATTGGCCCAGGCACGTAAAACCACAACAGAAAAAAAACCGCTGGCTCGGCATATTATTCGCGGGCTCAAAGAAGGGGCTTTATTTATTTTCGGTTTTACCGCGCTTTACTTCCTGCTGGCGCTATACAGTTACGATCCTTCCGATCCTGGCTGGTCTAATAGCGGTGTCAGTGGCCAGACAGAAATTGCTAACCTGGGCGGACGCACTGGTGCCCTGATTTCAGATATTTTTCTTTCCCTGTTTGGCTACCTGGCCTACCTGTTTCCGATCATGGTGGCTTACTCCGGTTACCTGATTTACCAGGATCGGCAAAAAGAAAACAGTTTCGATGGTCGCAGTTTTGCCATTAGAACCATTGGTTTTGTGCTTACCCTGGTCTCGGGCTGTGCCCTGGCCAGCCTGCATGATGGCACTGTGGTCAGCCCGTTACCGGTCAATGCAGGCGGTATTCTGGGCGATATCATGGCCGGCTTTATGCAGCAGTCATTCAACCTGATCGGCGCGACCCTGCTACTGCTCGCTACCTTCTTTGCCGGTGTTACCCTGTTTACTCACCTGTCATGGTTATGGCTGATGGATACGACCGGCGCCTACACCCTGAAGGGGCTGGATGCAATCAAACGCGCTATGATGGCGCTTTACCGGAAATATGAAAATCGCAAACTGAAGAAACAGCGTGAAGAGCAGTTTAAGGTAACTGCACAGCGAAAGCAGGATAAACGTAAGGAACCCGTTATAAAAGCGCCACCAAAGCCGGTGCAGAAAAGCGAGCGCGTGGTTAAGGAAAAACAGGCCTCGTTGTTTGTTGCTGATTCTAATGGATCTTTACCGCCGCTTGCCTTGCTCGATGCCGCGAGCCCCAGCCAGCATATGATGAGCGAAGAAGCGCTTAAAGCTATCTCGCAACAGGTGGAAATGAAGTTACAGGACTTCGGCATCGAGGTTCAGGTTGAAGCGGTGCATCCCGGCCCGGTGATTACCCGTTTTGAATTACAGCCGGCAGCCGGTACCAAGGTAAGCCAGATAACCAACCTGGCCAAGGACCTGGCGCGTTCACTCTCGGCCATCAGTGTTCGTATCGTTGAAGTAATTCCCGGTAAAACCACGATTGGCCTGGAAATTCCAAATGAGCACCGGGAAACGGTGCGCTTGAGTGAAATCATCAGTTCACGCGCCTTTGCCGATGCCAAATCACCGCTAACCCTGGCACTGGGCAAGGATATCAGTGGTAATGCCGTCGTAGCCGATCTGGCAAAGATGCCACACCTGCTGGTTGCCGGTACCACGGGTGCAGGTAAGTCGGTCGCCCTCAATGCCATGGTCTTGAGCCTGCTCTATAATGCGACACCGGCAGATGTGCGCATGATAATGATCGATCCCAAGATGCTGGAGTTGTCGATCTATGACGGTATTCCACACCTGCTGGCCCCGGTGGTGACCGATATGAAAGAAGCGGCCAATGCGCTTCGCTGGTGCGTGGCAGAAATGGACATGCGTTACCGGTTAATGGCGGCGCTCAAGGTAAGAAATATCAGCGGCTTTAACAAGAAAGTACGTGATGCAATTAAGGCCAAACAGCCAATCAAGGATCCATTCCACCCGGCAGATTCAGAATTACCAGCAGCCGATTTGCAACCACTGCCATTTATCGTTGTCGTAGTGGATGAGCTTGCCGATATGATGATGGTGGTGGGCAAAAAGGTCGAGGAGCTGATTGCCCGCCTGGCGCAGAAAGCCCGTGCCTCGGGGATTCACCTGGTACTGGCAACACAGCGTCCTTCGGTGGATGTATTAACGGGACTGATCAAGTCCAATATCCCGACCCGGATTGCTTTCCAGGTTTCCTCTCGGGTTGATTCACGGACGATTCTCGACCAGATGGGGGCAGAGCAGTTACTGGGGCACGGTGATATGTTATTTCTGCCACCAGGGACGGCGATTCCAACCCGGGTGCATGGGGCGTTCGTTGATGATCATGAAGTAAATAACGTGGTCGAGGAGCTGAAGAAAACGGGCAAACCGCAATATATCGAGGAAGTCACGACTGGACCGAAGAATGAAGGCGGTGCAGGGAGTTACAACGATGATGATGAAGGTGATGAACTTTATGATGAAGCCGTACGTATCGTAACCGAAACTCGCAAGGCTTCTATTTCCAGCGTGCAACGACGTCTCAAGATCGGTTATAACCGTGCAGCACGCATGATTGAGGCCATGGAGCTAGCCGGTATCGTTGGCCCGGCTGAAAGTAATGGTAGCCGTGAAGTGCTGGCACCGCCACCACCTGAAGATTAAAGAAAAGATAAATGAAATTTAAAACGCTGATTCCTTTTTTACTGCTGTTATTGATGCCTGCTGTACAGGCGAGTGAACTGACACAATACCTCGCTGATTTGAAAACTTTCAAGGCAAGGTTTATGCAAACCATCTACAGCAGTAACAATGAAAAAAAACAGGTTAGCTATGGTGTTATCCTGGTAAAAAGCCCGGATCGTTTTTATCTATCCTATAATAAACCTTTCCAGCTACTCTATGTCGCAGATGGAAAAAAACTCTGGAGTTTCGATCAGGACCTGGAGCAGGTCGTGGTTAAACCCCAGGGTGATATTTTAATCAATACACCCGCGATGTTACTGGGTAATCCAAAAGACCTGACAGCCTCGTATAAAATTGAAAAGCCGGTAAAACAGGGCAACTGGTTATGGTTTGAACTCATCCCGAAAGATGAAAATGGCAGCTTTATTTCGGTGAGTCTGGCTTTTGAACAACATAAACTGAAGGCCATGGAAATGAAAGACAACTTCGGCCAGGTAACACGTCTTGAATTTGACAGTATCGTTAAAAATTCAAATATACCTGATCGGCAGTTTTATTTTACCCCGCCCAAAGGGGTCGATGTACTCGGCCAGTAATGACCATGACATCTTCACTGTTTGCGGATACTGAAAACAGGCAATGGCAACCCCTTGCCGATCGTATGCGTCCACAAACGCTGGATGAAATCTCAGGTCAGCAACATCTTCTTGGCAAGG
The DNA here is from genome assembly GCA_027057985.1 of Chromatiales bacterium. Classification (GTDB taxonomy): domain Bacteria; phylum Pseudomonadota; class Gammaproteobacteria; order UBA6429; family Thiohalophilaceae; genus JAGLTQ01. Next base: position 7,021 of record JALUTJ010000305.1, on the reverse strand, counting down.
ATAGACCGCTGCGTCTTGCGATGGAGAATGGCAAGTTACATTCACTGATACTGTGGGGGCCACCCGGTACGGGTAAAACTACGCTGGCACGGATGATCGCGCACTACAGTGATGCCGAGTTTCTTTCCCTTTCTGCCGTCCTGTCCGGTGTTAAAGATATCCGTCAGGCTGTGGCGCAGGCGCAGCAACTGCAGCAACAGGGCAGACCCAGTATTCTCTTCGTTGATGAAGTCCATCGATTCAATAAATCTCAGCAGGATGCCTTTCTGCCCTATGTCGAGGACGGCACCGTGACTTTTATCGGTGCAACCACGGAAAACCCATCGTTTGAACTCAATAATGCCCTGTTGTCTCGGGCCCGGGTTTATGTCCTGAAGTCACTTGGCAATGAAGATATTCTGAATTTACTGCATCGTGCCCTGGCTGATAATAAAAAAGGCCTGGGGTCGGAAAAAATTACCACCGATAAAGATGCACTCGTCCTACTAGCGCAGCTGGCCGATGGTGATGCACGCCGGGCACTCAACCTGCTGGAAATTGCCGCAGACCTGAGTGAAGATCGGCATATCGACAAAAAAATCATTCAGACCGTGGCAAGCGAACAATCACGCCGTTTTGATAATCAGGGTGAAGCCTTTTACGACCAGATATCGGCGCTGCACAAATCGGTACGAGGTTCAGCACCCGATGCGGCACTGTACTGGCTGGTAAGAATGCTCGATGGAGGCTGTGATCCACTTTATCTGGCGCGGCGTGTAGTGCGCATGGCGAGTGAAGATATAGGCAATGCCGATCCACGCGCCCTGACACTTTCCCTGCAAGCCTGGGATGTGGTGGAACGACTCGGCAGCCCGGAAGGGGAGCTGGCACTGGCCCAGGCAGTACTGTACCTTGCCAGTGCTGCCAAAAGTAACGCTGTGTACAGGGCCTATAACCTGGCACGAGAGGACGTAAAACAATACGGTTCAGCCGAAGTACCGGTGCATCTTCGTAATGCACCCACTAAGCTCATGAAAGAACTGGGCTATGGCAGAGAATACCGCTACGCCCATGATGAACCCGAGGCCTATGCAGCAGGTGAACAATATTTCCCTGACAATATGCCTGAAACCGCTTATTATCAACCTGTTGAACGTGGACTGGAAATCAAAATCAAAGAGAAGCTGGCCTATCTACGCGAGCTGGATAAAAAAGCCGGAAAAGAGTAAAACAGCACTATGAATCACATTCTCGCTATAGCAACGGGTGGCGCCCTGGGAGCCGTCATGCGTTACCTGACATCTGCATCGGTACACCGTTTACTCGGTGCCAGTTTTCCTTATGGTACGCTTACTGTCAATGTTCTTGGTTCATTACTGATTGGCTTTGTTTCCATTATCCTGCTTGAGCGTTTTCTTGTTGCGGATTACTGGCGCGCTATTATCATGATCGGTTTTCTCGGTGCCTTTACCACTTTCTCCACGTTCTCGCTGGAAACTTTCAACCTGATACAAAATGGTGAAATGAGCAAGGCGCTGCTCAATATGTTTTTTAATATCAGCCTTTGCCTGATTGCAACCTGGATAGGCATTATTGCAGGACGACAACTATGAAAATGCATGAAGTGACAGTAGTACGAATTTATCTCACCGAGGGCGAGGCCCAGTTAAACAGCATGGTGAAGCGACTGCGAGACTGGGAAAAGTTACGTGGCCTTACCGTGTTTCGCGGTATTGGCGGTTACGGTGAATCCGGTGAAATTCATAGTGCTGATATCCTGGGCATCTCCCTGCACTTACCCATCGTGGTCGAGTTTTTTGATGAAGACGAAAAAGTAAATCGTATTATTGAACATCTGGGTGATCAAATTAAACCGGGACACATGTTAAAATGGACTGCACAGATAAATAATTAAACAACGAATAAATTTTAATCACAAGGTTAGCCAGCACAATGCTTGATCCCCAGTTATTACGAAACAACCTCGAAGACACGGCAGCAAAACTCAAACGTCGAGGCTTTGAACTTGATATCAACCAGTTTGCCGCGCTTGAAGAAAAGCGCAAAACTTTGCAGGTAGAAGCACAATCCCTGCAGGCTGAACGCAATAAAAAGTCCAGGAACATCGGCAAGGCCAAGGCCGCCGGAGAAGATATACAGCCCTTGCTGGATGAAGTGGCCTCGCTCGGTGACAGGCTGGATAACGCAGAAAAAGCCCTGGCTGAAATTCAGGCAGAAATCAACGCAGTCACCATGGCGATACCAAATATACCGGATGACACTGTGCCGGATGGCAAGTCCGAAGAGGATAATATTGAAATCCGACGCTGGGGTGAAGCGAAAGAATTTGATTTCGAGGTCAAAGATCATGTTGATCTTGGTGAGGCACTGGGGATGCTGGATTTTGAAACTGGCAGCAAGATCACCGGTTCACGTTTCACCGTGATGCATGCCGGGATTGCCAATATGCACCGTGCCCTGATTCAGTTTATGCTCGATCTGCACACAACAGAACACGGCTACAGTGAAACTTACGTGCCTTATATCGTCAATAGCGATAGCCTGCTGGGTACGGGGCAACTCCCCAAATTTGAAGAAGACCTGTTTAAACTACGTTCCGAGCACGAGTTTTACCTGATACCGACGGCTGAAGTGCCGGTTACCAATATCGTGCGTGACACCATTATCAGTGCCGAAGAACTGCCAAGAAAGTTTGTCTGCCATACCCCGTGTTTTCGTAGTGAAGCCGGCTCTTATGGCCGTGATACCCGTGGCATGATTCGTCAGCACCAGTTTGAAAAGGTCGAGCTGGTGCAGGTGGTTAAACCTGAAGACTCTGAACAGGCCCACGAAGAACTGACTACGCATGCCGAAAAAGTATTACAGAAACTGGCGTTGCCTTATCGCGTGGTCAATCTCTGTAGCGGCGATATCGGATTTTCTTCCCGTAAAACCTATGATCTTGAAGTCTGGTTACCAGGGCAGGGCAAATACCGCGAAATTTCTTCCTGCAGTAATTTTGGCGATTTTCAGGCACGACGTATGAAAGCACGCTGGCGCAACCCGGAAACCGGCAAGCCCGAACTGGTGCATACCATCAATGGTTCCGGACTTGCGGTAGGCCGAACCCTGGTTGCGATTATGGAAAACTACCAGGATGAAAATGGACATATCCATGTACCAGAGGTGTTGCAACCCTATATGGGCGGGCGCAAAATTATTGAGTAAAGTTTAACCCCGCACCATCATGACCAGGAAGGCTACGAAAGCTATCACCGCAATAAGCGGGATAAGAAAACCTTTCCAGTCTTCGCTTGTGCCTTTGGGGCTATGTTTCAATGCATGCTTCATCTGCGGCCAGATATATACCAGCATCGCGATCAGTAAAACCGCTGAACCAATTTTCAACCAGTCCATTTCATTACCTCTTAATCAAAATGTGAAAAAAAACCCCGCGATTTAAGCGGGGCTTTTACGTGCTTTATAGCATATTATCAATCATCACCTAATGCACCGAGCAGTTGTAACAGTGCAGTAAACAGGTTCAGGATCGAGAGGTACAGGCTGGCAGCCGCCATAATGTAGTTACGCTCACCACCATGAATGATGCTGGAAGTTTCATAAAGGATGAAACCACTCATGATCATGATGACGGCGGCGTTCACAGTCAGGTACAGAGCACTGATACCCAGGAACAGGTTCAGTAGTGAGGCAGCGATAATGACGAACATGCCCACCATCAGGAAGCCGGCCATAAAGCTGAAATCCTTACGTGTGGTCAGGGCATAACCTGAGAGGCCAAGGAAGATAACACCTGTACCGCCCAGCGCCGTCATGACGATATTTGGATTCAGCGCAAGATAAAATGCCACGGTTGGGCCGAGGCCAAAACCAAGCAGGCCGGTAAAGGCGAAAATGGTCGGAATACCAGCCGCTGAATTGGCTGTGCGCGGTAAAACGAACCACAACACCGCGATACCAGCAAAAGTCGCGACCAGTCCCATACCAGCAGACGCATTCATGGCAATGCTGAGCCAGGTCATCAGACCGCTGAACAGCAGGGTCATGGATAATAATTGATAAGTGCTGCGAATGACCTTGTTGGTCGACAGTACCGACTCAACCGGGCGAGAAGCAACAGTTTCGTTTCCTAACATATTGATATTCCTCATGTAATATAATGTTTTTTCAGATACCTAATAGACTCAAGCATACGTGATTAGTTCATAATATCAAGGCAAAAGTTTCGATTTTCAAGGCGGATTACACTGGAAATGTGCCGTACCATACTGTATATTGCGCGCCTATTGAACTGCTGGGGAGCAGGGAGTACCGAGTTCGGTATATTCCAGGGGTTGTAACCCGTGCCTGGCACAAATAACACAAAAGTTTAAAACTGGAGAGGTGACTGAGCTGGCCGAAAGTACCGGTCTTGAAAACCGGCGTAGGGCAACCTACCGTGGGTTCGAATCCCACCCTCTCCGCCACATAAAACAAACCGCCCAACAGGGCGGTTTTTTTATGTCTGTGTGGTTATGGATTCGAACGGTGAGAATCCCATTGCACAGGGATGTGCAGGTGCCGTGGAGCCCAGGGAAGGGCGAGAGCGGCCACCCTCTCCGCCACATAAAACAAACCGCCCAACAGGGCGGTTTTTTTATGCTTTAAACAAAAACACACATATTTTGTGATATATTTCAAAACATCCACTTTTCTACTACACAAAACCGGTGTTTTGGGGTATTGTTTAGCCTAATATCTAACCCCCGATATTGAAAAAAATGATAAGAATTATACTTGCTGATGATCACAGCCTGGTAAGAACAGGGCTACGTCGATTACTGGATGATATTGACAATATTACGGTCGTTGGTGAATCTGACAATGGTAATGATGCAATCGTCCAGGTTGAAGAGCTCAAACCTGATATTGCCATTCTCGATATCAATATGCCGGGACTTAATGGCATTAAGACCACCGAGATACTGCGACGCGATTATCCCGATCTCAAAATCATCATTATCAGCATGCACGCCGATGAAATGTTCCCACAGCGGTTGCTAAAAGCCGGTGCCAATGCCTATCTCACCAAGGATTCCGGTATTCGCGAAATCACCCATGCGATCGAAGAAGTCCTGGAAGGACGCCATTATATCTGTACCGAGGTCGCGCAGAAGCTGGCCCAGATCAAGGCCGGAAATCGTAACGAGTCGCCCTTTAAAGGCCTCTCAAAGCGAGAACTCGAAGTGCTGAGCCTGATGATCAAAGGCATGAAGGTAGCAGAGATTTCCAGTTCGCTCAGTCTCAGCCCAAAGACGGTCAGTACCTACCGCTCCCGCCTGTTAGGTAAGCTCGATGTGCAAAATGATGTTGAACTGACCCGGCTGGCAATGCAGCACGGGTTCCTCGAAGAATCACCACTTCCTTAATATAATCAATTAGTTATAATATATTCTTAAAGTTAATCATATTGATGGGCCCGGTCGCTAATTCCGGGTCGTTACCGTAGAATCGTGCTATAAAAAGCCCATGAGTGAGACTGATAACAGTTTTGATGCCCGTGCTGCACTGCGGCATATTCCCAACAGGCCCGGGGTGTATCGTATGCTCGACAGGGAAGGGACAGTGATCTATGTCGGCAAGGCAAAAGATCTGAAAAAACGGGTTTCGAGTTATTTTCTGAAAAATGTCAGCAGCCCCAAAACCCGGGTCATGGTCACGCACATCAACGACATCGATATCACGGTCACGCATACCGAAACCGAGGCCCTGATTCTTGAAAACAACCTGATCAAATCACTTAAACCGCGTTACAACGTCCTTTTTCGGGATGATAAAAGTTACCCCTATATCTTCCTCTCCAGCACACAGAAATTTCCCCGTCTCGGCCTGCATCGTGGTGCCCGGAAACAGAAGGGGCGTTATTTCGGGCCATATCCCAGCGCCGGTGCCGTGCGGGAAACCCTGAGCCTGCTGCAGAAAATCTTCCCGGTACGCCAGTGCGAAGACAGTTTTTACCGTAATCGCTCCCGTGCCTGCCTGCAATACCAGATAAAACGCTGTACCGCACCCTGCGTCGGGCTGGTCACCGAGGCCGATTATGCCGAAGACGTGAAACATGCCGTCATGTTCCTCGAAGGAAAGAGTAATGCGGTGATCGAGCAGCTCATCAACCGCATGGAACAGGCATCATCCGAACTGGATTTTGAAAAAGCGGCACATTTTCGAGACCAGATTGCCAGCCTGCAGCGTATCCAGGAAAAACAGTATATCGATGCCGAGGGTGGTAACCAGGATATTATCGCCACGGCGATACAAAATGGTTTAGCCTGCGTGCAGTTATTCTCGGTGCGGGGCGGGCGCAACCTGGGGCATAAAACCTTTTTTCCACAAAATGCCCGCAATGCCAGTATCGAGGAAGTCCTCGGGACTTTCCTGACTCAGTATTACCTCGGAGATGCCCAGACGCAGGGCCGCGATATTCCTGCTGAAATTATTCTCAGTCATGCCCCCGAAAACGCGGACTTACTCGAAGAGGTGTTAAAAGTACAGGCCGGGCACAAGGTGAGCCTGCAATCCCGTCCCCGTGGTCAACGTGCCCGCTGGCTGGAAATGGCGCAGCAGAATGTACTACAGGCCCTGCAAACCCGGCTCAATAGCCATGCAACCATGCTGCAGCGCTACGAGGCACTGCAGAGTGCACTGGAACTCGAAGAAATGCCAACCCGGCTGGAATGTTTTGATATCAGTCATACCATGGGCGAGGCCACCGTAGCTTCCTGCGTGGTGTTCGATGACAAGGGGCCGCTGAAATCGGATTACCGCCGCTTTAATATCGAGAACATTACCCCCGGCGATGACTATGCGGCGATGAAACAGGCGCTGATGCGACGTTATAAACGCCTGAAAGAGGGTGAGGGCAAGTTGCCGGACATCCTCTTTATCGATGGTGGCAAAGGCCAGGTAAGCCAGGCAGAAGAAGTGCTGGAAGAATTACAGCTACAGGGTGTATTACTGATTGGCGTCACCAAGGGTGAAGGAC
>JALUTJ010000304.1 GCA_027057985.1 Chromatiales bacterium | reverse complement strand
CCCCAAGCACCGCCGGGTGCTACGCCACTATATGGAAATGGCCATCGAAGGCAAGCTGGATAATATTGCCGACCTGGTTTCCATTGTCACCACGCCCGCAGTGGAAACACCCATCGAGGAAGCACTTACACTTTCCGATCTGGAAACCGAAACCCTGTCGCACCAGTTTAAATCCCGCAGCTACCTGGTGATTGGTGTTGGCGTATTGTTTTTACTTCTTTTACTCGGCACCATCTTCTATAACACCCTGTTTCGTATCCAGGTCACCGGCCTGGTGGTCGGCAATCTCGAGCGGATTACGGCCAATACCTCTGGTGTAATACAGAAGATTTTTGTAAAGGAAGATGCTTTTGTCCCGGCAGGAACAAAATTATTCAGCCTGCGTAACCTGTCCCTGTCACGACAGCTTTCCGTTATTCGTGCCAAACTTCAGGAAAAGCAGAAACTTTTAAAAAATCTGCAACACGACAGGAATATTTACCTTGGCTCAAAACTGCTGCGCTCACTCAGGCAACAGTACGATCAACGCAAAAAAGAATATGCTGATGCCAAAAAGCTGTTTGAACAACGTATTATTACCTTCAAGGATTTTAATTTTATTGAAAATCAGCTACAACAAAGCCGCACCAGTTACTCACGTGAATACAAGGCTGCTGAAATAGCCGGCAAACAGCGAAAACTGGATATTACAAAACTGAAGGCAGAAATTGCTGGTCTGAAGAAACAGGCCGCAGCAATCAGCAGTGCAGGTGCAATACGCCTGGTACGTTCTACTGTCCCTGGCAAGATTTATCGTATCGAGGATGAAGCAGGTACTTTTGTTGATCCGAATGATGTTGTAATTATCCTTGAAAAAGATATAACACCAGCAGTCATGATTCGCCTGCCCAATAACGATGCGCTGAAATTACGCCTCGGTAAGAAAGCGACGATCTATGTGCCTTCCGAGAATAAAAACTACAACGCCGAGGTTGTTGCTATTGGCTATTCATCCATCAACAGTGATGCTACTGTCACCATGGAAGCCAGCCTCAATGAAACACTGGTTAAACTTGAATTCGAAGACAAGAACATTCGCCTGCCTGCAAATAGTCGGGTTAAGGTATGGATAAGAACTTTCTAAGGATATGATTAAACGCTTTGGCCGAACCGAGGGACTGGTTTCATTAATAATACCCGCCATTCTATACAGCAGCCTGTCTTTTGGCATTTTTTATTCAATATGGCCTTATTTCTACTATATAAAGAATGAAACCATTATCGTGCTTGGCGCAGTGGGTATATGGCGCTATAGCTGGTTATTGCTCAATTACGTCCGTTCGGCAATCTATAATTCAAGATACTATCCTAGCCTGAAAAAAACCGTTGAGGAACTACCGGAGAACGAGAAATTTCCTGAACATATCTTTTTTATTATTCCTTCCTACTGTGAAGAACCCTGGGTAACGGTTGAGACCTTTCAGTCAATCTTCTCTAACCTTTCAACTATTCCATCTAAGGCTACCCTGATTGTTGCCACAGGTTCCGACCAGGATGACAAAGTTATTGCCGCAACCTATAACGCACACCCACAAAAAGATGATATCGAACTGGTGTTACAAAGACAGAGCCAGGGCAAGCGTATTGCCATGGGACATGCCTTACGTGCAGCAGCGCGTAGATATAATGAGGATATAAAAAACAGCGTTACCATCTTTATGGATGGCGATAGTTATCTTGAAAGCTTTACCCTGAAACGGACATTGCCTTTTTTTTCTGCTTTTCCCAAACTCGGCGCACTCACCACCAATGAAGCGGCCTATATCAATACCCGCAACCAGTGGTACAAGGACTGGTTCAATCTCAAGTTTGGCCAGCGTCATGTTCTGTTTAAGTCACATTCTCTTTCCAACAAGGTGCTCACACTTACCGGGCGTTTTTCCATGTTCCGCTCCAGCGTAGTATTAAAAGAAAAATTTATCAAAAAAATTGAAAATGATATTATCACTCACTGGATGCATGGCAAGTTTCGTTTTCTGATGGGCGATGACAAGACCAGCTGGTTTAACCTGTTAAAAGACGGCTGGGATATGCTCTATATACCGGATGTTACCTGTTATTCACTGGAAAGTCGTGATGCCAGTTTTCTCAGCCTCAGTACTTCTCTGCCATATCGCTGGTATGGCAATACCCTGAGAAACAATGATCGTGCACTAAAACTTGGCTGGAAAAAAACCGGCCTGTTTATCTGGTTTGCTATTCTCGACCAGCGACTTTCGATGTGGACTTCACTGGTAGGTATCTCTGGCGCACTGATTCTTACTGCCGTTAAATCGTTTATCTATTTTCCCTTTTATCTTGCATGGGTACTGGCAGTTCGTGTATTACAAATGTCCATGATTGCTTTTCGTGGACATCCTGTTTCAACCCGGACAATACCATTAATGCTCTATAACCAGTGGATTGGGGCTTTTATCAAGATACGCGCCTACTTCCACCTTTCCGATCAGAAATGGGCCAAGGGAAAAACCACACAAAGTAATGAAAGTGGTGTTGCCATGATCTCACACCGACTGGTCAAATACATGCCGCGTATCACTATGTCACTTTCCTATGCTGTCTTCTTCTTTGCACTACTTATAGCAGAAGGCGCCGTGGTGTTACCGGATTCGGATGTGATATACAACAATCGCAATATTGATTTTATCGATGCCCGACAGTATGGAGTAAAACCCGGCGATGGCCTGGATGATGCACATGCCCTTCGCGCCATTCTCTCACGAACCAACCCTTCCAACCTGACAATTATTGAGTTACCCGAGGGCACGCTTGATTTTTTTGTTCCAGTTTATATCAGTAAGAATAATATCGTCATTCGCGGTAAAGGGCGCGACAGAACAATTATACGCTCACATATTAAAGGCAAGGGAAAGGCAGCCTTTCAAATAGAGGGGAAACGAGTTAATACCCGGCTCAAACTTTCAGAACCTCTAGCGGCTAATAGCAAAAAGATCATTCTTGATCAGGACAGCAAACTCCATAACAATGATTTCCTGCTGTTAAAAATGCCGAATGAAGCAGAATTCCTGAAAAAAATACGCAGCAAGGTCTGGGCTCGCGAGTATCCGTGGGTAAGGCAGAGTATTGTCCGCATCAGTAAAAATAATGGTAGAAAAGTGGATATTGAATATCAAACCGGACTCACATTCAATCCGGACAATACCCGTATTCAGCAAATACAGCCTGTTAGGAATATCACTCTGAGAAACTTTACTTTGCGCCAGCTCGTACCCGGCGCTGATATTAAAGAGGTTAAAGGACGTTATGAAAACCTGTTTCCTAATTATGCCGTGGATGGCATCCTTTTCAAGTATGCCGCAGACAGTCGGGCAGAAAATATAAAACTCGATGCGATTGGGCGGCACCCTTTGCACTTTGAAAGCAGTTATGCCTGCCGGGCAACAGGTATTGATATAGATGGTGCCTGGAATAAGGGTAAATCTGGCAATGGCTATGTTCGTATCTCACGTAGCCATCATATTATATTTAGCAACAGCAAGATAAAAAATATCCGACATATAACCCTGCAATGGAGTTCATCCTACAACCAGCTTTCTTATCTGAGAAGCGCTGTCGATATCAATTTTCATGGTGGTTATTCACATCATAACCGGGTTAAGGAAATTGTTTTTGATTTACCACCGTTCCACAAGTGGAAAGCGATTACGCGTACTCCAGAAGATGCCCGCTGGGCAC
>JALUTJ010000303.1 GCA_027057985.1 Chromatiales bacterium | reverse complement strand
ATGCCCAGTGAATCGCCCACCAGAATCACTTCCACACCGGCCTGCTCCAGGTGCCAGGTAAAACTGGCATCGTAGGCAGTCAATACCGTGATTTTTTCGCCACGTTGTTGCAGCTGCTGTAAATCCTGTACCGTTATATAAGCCATGTCTTAGACCGGGATAGAAGTGGGATTAAAATAATGTCGACCGCTTTTTACTTTCATAATTTGATCCAGCAATAACTGGTAGTCACGTTCATTATTGGCAAGATCGATTTCCTCGGCATTGACAATCAGTAAAGGCGACTCGGCATAGTTATGAAAGAAGCGGGCATAGCTTTCATTGAGTCTTTTAAGATAGTCATTGCTAATGGCCTTTTCAAAACTGCGGCCACGGTTTGCGATACGCTTGCGTAACACATCGACCGGTGCCTGCAGGTAAATCACCAGATCCGGCACTGGCGCATCAATCGTCAGGTGTTGATACACCTGCTGGTACAGCTTGAATTCTTCTTCATCCAGCGTCAGCTCGGCAAAGAGTCGATCTTTTTCCATGATAAAGTCGGCAACGTGAACGGGTCGAAACATATCGGCCTGACGCAGATCCTGCATTTGCTGTGCCCGCTGAAACAGGAAAAAAAGCTGGGTCTGGAAAGCCATATTGCGTCCGCTGGTATAAAAACTGTCCAGAAACGGGTTTTCATCAGCCCCTTCGAGTAGTAACTCGGTATTAAAAGATTCCGCCAGGCGCCTGGCAAGGGTGGTCTTGCCCACACCAATCGGACCTTCAACGACAATAAATCCGGGCTTGTTATCCACTTGTCTCTTTATCCTGCAGTTGCCTGATTCCATCAGCAGAACATACAGCCAACAGTTCCCTTAATTGGCCATGAGTGGGAATGTTAAAGTCGGCATCCACCAGCTCCTGAAGGGGATATAATACAAAATTTCGCTCGGCAATACCGCAGTGGGGCACGATTAAATCCGGCTCATTGATCACTTGCCGGCCATAAAGCAGGATATCCAGGTCCAGGGTACGCGCACCCCAGCGCTGTTTACGCACCCTGCCCTGGGCATGTTCAATCGCATGCAGAGCTGCAAGCAAGGCTCGCGGCTCGAGTGTCGACTCAAGTTCAGCCACCGCATTGATATAATCGGCCTGATCCGCCGGCCCCATGGGTAAACTCTGGTAAAAAGCAGAAACCTGCTTTAATTCGATGTGAGGATGCGCCCGCAATGCTTCAAGCGCCTGTTGCAACTGGGCAACGGGGTTATCGAGATTACTGCCAAGACCGATAAAAATAGCGGGCATCACTGCTGTGACTTTTTGCGGGCGAACTTTTTTTTCCGGCTGCGACCGTGGGAAGAAAGTTTACGACACATTTCATGCTGGCGTGCTTCATCCGCCTGTTGCAGCTCGGTCCACCACTGGCACAGTTCTTCCAGTTGTGATTCACCCGACTGCTGCCGCAATAGCAGAAAGTCATAAGCAGCGCGGAAACGGGGATGCTCCAGCAGTTTCAGAGGCCGTTTACCCTTGCGCGAGGCTAGACGCGCCTGCATGGTCCAGATTTCACGCATCGGGATACCGAAACGCTTTGGAATCATAATTTGCTTTAACTGTTTATCGAGCACGGTTTGCCCGGCTACCTGGTAAGACTGTAACAGACTCATGTTTTCCACTTTAAGCAAATCCATTTCTGCCCGCACCGCCGGCCACAACAGGGCAGCATAGAGAAATGCCGGTGCAATCGGTTTTTTCTGCTGGATTCGCAGGTCGGTATTGATCAGTGCCTGGCGGATAAAATCATCACCCTGCTTTGAAATCGCCGCTGCGGTCTGTGCAAACAGGTGCTGCAACAGATTATATTCTTTTAGCAGTTCATAGGATGCCAGGGCATGGCCATGCAGAAATAACTTTAAAACTTCCTCGAACAGACGAGCTGCCGGCACACCATCAAGTAGTTGTATATTCTGTTTAATACTGCTGGAAAGACCACTTTCAATATTAAAACCCAGCTTGGCCGCAAAACGCACCGCCCGCAACATGCGCACCGGATCTTCGTGCATTCTTTCATCCGCATTACCGATAATTCGGATAATGCGATTCTCGATATCCTGCAAGCCGCCAGTGTAGTCGACAATGGAAAAATCATAAATATTGTAATACAGGGCGTTAATGGTGAAATCCCGGCGCCAGGCATCATCTTCCAGTGTGCCATACACATTATCACGCACGATCATACCATCACGAGTCAGGCCTTCCTGCTTTCCTCCCCGACCCTTGTTGTGTTGCAAGGTGGGTTGCTTGTCATGCGAGGCACGGAAAGTCGCAACCTCGATAATTTCACGGCCAAAATGAACATGAGCAAGGCGAAAACGACGGCCGATAAGGCGACAGTTGGAAAAGAGTTTGCGCACCTGTTCCGGGGTGGCATCGGTGGCAACGTCGAAATCTTTGGGATGCAGTCCCAGCAGCAGATCCCGCACACCACCACCCACGAGGTAGCTGGCATAACCGGCTTTTTTCAGGCGATAGAGTACCTTCAACGCCTGTTCACTGATTTCCCGGCGTGAAATGCTGTGCGCGTTACGCTGGATAATATCGGGTTGAGACGTTGATGTTGCGCCGTTATTCTTGTTTCGGGCAATCCGTTTCCAGAAAGATGTCAGTATCATAATTAACCTGTTAGCCAGGTTAAGAATATTACGGGCATCCCTGCCAGATTTCAATCATTGTATGTCCGCAGCCAGCGAGGCACGAGAAGCCTCATCGATGGGGTTCACTTCCTGCATAAAGCCTTCGAAGTCGATACCCATGGCGATTGCCTTACCATCTTTTACTGCCTGGCACATCTCATCACTGAGTTCAAAACGCATAAAATGCACCGCGGAAGTTTTTTCCTCGGTATCACGCTCCATGTCCTCATCGGCAATGGCATAGACCCGGTCAAAACCTTCAACCTGTACCCAGACTTTATCTTCAACACCAACCAGTGTTGCCAGCACCTTCTGTCTTTCATCGACATCGCCATATTCGATCATAAAGGTGGCCTTCCAGTTACTGCCATCGGGAATAAGCGGGTTATAGGCATCCAGTTCTTCATTAATGCCCTCGGCCTCGAAGATTTTTTCAATGCGTAGCATTTCCTGAATCTGGTACTGGATGGTCAGGCGATCTTCAAAATATAAAGTGGCATGATCACCCAGCGCAATCTTGCGTGCCTTTTTATGTTCCAGCACTTTCTGCCGAAACTCGGGGCGCTTTTCGGCATACTCTTCCAGTGACATTAAATCTTCACGTGTTAATTTTGTCATATTGTTTACTCGCTTAATTTCTATTCATTCAATGCACTTCACCGCAAAGGCGCAAAGAACGCAAATTTCCTCTGAAAAGAAAGGTAACAACCAGGATTACTCTCTGCTAAATGCAGGACGAACAAGAACCCTGAAATAAAATATTTTCTTTGTCTTTCTTAGCGGCCTCTGTGTCTCTGCGGTGAAATATTTTTACCTTGACTATATACCGTAAGCCTCACGCACCAGTGTCATTGGGTGTTTTGCGTGACTACCATCTTTGAGGTTATTCTCAATATGGTGTCCGGCCATCATGCAGTCACTGGTATAGTGAGCGGCCTCGGCCTGCTTGACCTTGTTCACCACCGGGCGGCATATCTTGTTGGAAACCGCATTGAATTCCTTCTTCACCGCGTAAGTACCATCATGACCGGAACAGCGCTCTATCGGCATAACTTCAG
>JALUTJ010000302.1 GCA_027057985.1 Chromatiales bacterium | reverse complement strand
CAATACCATCACCGGTACTGGTCTGTTCCAGGCAGATCAGGTGACCGGAGGACTCACCACCCAGCTGCCAGCCCCTGGCCTTTAAGACTTCCATAACATAGCGATCACCCACGTTGGCACGCTCAAATGGAATACCCGTACGGTTAAAGGCATGTTCCAGCCCGAGGTTTGTCATCAGGGTACCAACAACACCGCCAGTCAGGTTTCCGCGCTGCTGCGCCGCCATGGCCATGACATAGAGTAGCTGATCACCATCGACCAGCTCGCCACTGGTATCGACCATAATCAGGCGATCGCCATCACCATCAAAGGCAATCCCCAGATCGGCCTGTTGTTTTAGCACTTCTTTTTGTAGATTGGCTGGCTGGGTAGAACCATAACCGTCATTGATATTGAGGCCATCCGGCTCGACACCGATGCTGATCACCTTTGCTCCCAGCTCGGTAAAGACTTTTTCGGCTATGTGGTAGGTCGCGCCATTGGCACAATCCACCACCAGGGTTAATCCAGCAAGACTGAGGTTTGACGGAAAGGTGCTTTTACAGAACTCGATATAGCGACCCGGTGCATCATTGATACGCATGGCCTTGCCCAGTTTTTCGGAGGCTGCACATTGCAGTACTTTGTCCAGCTCGGCCTCGATGGCATGCTCTACTTCGTCATCAAGCTTGCTGCCCTGAGCAGAGAAAAACTTGATGCCATTATCGACAAACGGATTATGCGAAGCGCTGATGACAATCCCCGCCTGCGCATTCACGGTACGTGTGAGATAGGCTATTGCGGGTGTCGGCATGGGACCGAGTAGCATGATATCAACGCCTGCTGCCGATAATCCGGCTTCAAGTGCAGACTCGATCATATAACCGGAAATACGAGTATCTTTACCAATCAGGATGCGGCTGCCCGCTTCTTTTCCGAGTACCCGACCCGCAGCCCAGCCAAGTTTAAGCATAAAATCTGGCGTTATCGGGTAGTTCCCAACCGTGCCACGAATACCGTCTGTACCAAAATATTTCTTTGTCATTATGTTCTTCTTTTATTCTGCCTGTTTTACCGCCATGCATAACTTTACTGCATCTACCGTAGCTTTTACATCATGCACACGAATGATGGCACTGTTCAGCCATGTTGCCAGTGCCGCCAGAGCCACGCTGCCATAGAGTCTTTCTTCCACCAGCGCATTATCCAGCACCTGCCCTATCATACTTTTACGTGAGACGCCGACCAGTAACGGAGCATCGAGTTCGGTAAAGGCATCGAGGTGTTTGAACAGGCTCAGGTTATGTTCGAGTTTTTTACCAAAGCCAAAACCGGGATCAATAACCAGGTTTTCTTTTTTGATACCCGCATCGATACAGGCCTGCATGCGTTGTTGTAAAAAATCTTTTACTTCTGTTACAACATCATCATAGTGCGGATCTTTTTGCATGGTGCGCGGCTTACCCTGCATATGCATCAAGCAAACCGGCACATCATAGTTGGCGACCAGTTCAAGTGCGCCTTCGCTACGCAGGGCATTCACATCGTTTACCATATTTGCACCAGCATCAAGCGCCGCTTTCATCACGCCTGGCTTACTGCTATCAACCGAGACAGGAATATCCGTTTCAGAGCGAATCATTTCGATAATGGGAATGACTCGCTGACATTCTTCCTCTTCGGAAACTTCAGCTGCACCGGGGCGGGTTGACTCTCCCCCCACATCGATAATATCGGCTCCTGCAGCGATCATTTCTAGTACATGCTGAAGCGCCTGTTCTTTTTTTACGAACAAACCACCATCAGAAAATGAATCTGGAGTGAGATTGAGTATGCCCATAATCAGTGGCGATAGCGCCTGCCTGATTAATGTGCCAGAAAAAGATGTGCTGTTCATTGCAGGTACTTCTTAAACTCTTTAATAAGCTGCTGAAAGCATCATTGTATTACAAAAAAGCCCCGCATTCGCGGGGCTTTTATCAGCTTTTTAATGTTCGCTGGCAGGGCCACCGATTTTTCCATCAGCTGAACCCTTTGTTTCTTTATTGCTGGCCGCACTCTCTGCGCTGCCACCTCCGTGCGAGCTATCTTCCCAGCCCTGTGGAGGTTCTGGTGTCTTGCCATTCATCAGGTCATCGATCTGATCTTTATCAATGGTTTCGTACTTGATAAGTGCATCGGCCATGTTGTGTAGAATATCGATATTGTCTTTTAATATCTTTTCTGCACGCGCATAGTTGCGCTCGACGATATTACGGATTTCTTCATCGATAATATGCGCGGTTTCATCCGACAGTGTCTTGTGCTGGGTTACCGAGCGCCCGAGGAAGACTTCGCCTTCTTCTTCAGCAAAGGTAAGTGGCCCCAGTTTTTCAGACAGCCCCCACTGCGTTACCATGTTATGAGCCAGTTCAGTCGTGCGCTGAATATCATTCGAGGCACCGGTGGTGACCTTGTCCTTGCCAAAAATAAGTTCCTCGGCAATACGGCCACCAAACAGGCTGCATATCTGGCTTTCCAGTCTTTCTTTACTGTAGCTGTAACGATCTTCTTCTGGCAGGAACATGGTGACTCCCAGTGCCCGACCGCGTGGAATAATCGTTACCTTGTAAACAGGATCATGTGATGGCACTTTCAGACCAACAATGGCATGACCGGCCTCGTGATAGGCAGTAAGTTTTTTCTCATCATCACTCATTACCATGGAGCGGCGTTCCGCACCCATCATTATCTTGTCCTTGGCCTTGTCGAAATCAATCATCTCAACCAGGCGCTTGTTTGAGCGCGCTGCAAACAGTGCTGCCTCGTTAACCAGGTTGGCAAGATCAGCACCGGAGAAACCCGGAGTACCGCGGGCGATGACCTTGGCATTAACATCATCACTGATAGGTACCTTGCGCATATGCACTTTCAGAATCTGCTCGCGACCAATCATGTCCGGCAGAGGTACGACTACCTGGCGATCGAAACGCCCCGGACGCAGTAAGGCCGGATCAAGTACATCGGGACGGTTGGTTGCGGCAATAACGATAACGCCTTCGTTACCTTCAAAGCCATCCATCTCAACCAGTAACTGGTTAAGCGTTTGTTCGCGTTCATCGTGTCCACCACCCAGGCCAGCACCACGGTGACGACCAACGGCATCGATCTCATCGATAAAGATAATACACGGTGCGTTTTTCTTGGCCTGTTCAAACATGTCACGCACACGCGAAGCACCGACACCGACAAACATTTCAACGAAGTCAGAACCGGAAATGGTAAAGAACGGTACCTTGGCTTCACCCGCGATTGCCTTTGCCAGTAATGTTTTACCGGTACCCGGTGAACCTACCATGAGAATACCGCGTGGAATCTTGCCCCCAAGTTTCTGGAACTTGCCCGGGTCACGCAGGAACTCGACCAGTTCACCCACTTCTTCCTTGGCTTCATCGACACCGGCAACATCGTTGAAGGTGACCTTGATCTGATCTTCACTCAGCAGGCGCGCCTTGCTCTTACCAAAGGAAAGAGCACCACCCTTGCCGCCACCGCCCTGCATCTGGCGCATAAAGTACAGCCAGATGGCGATAATAATCAGGAACGGGAAGGAAGAAATAAATATCTGCATCCAGATAGACTGTTCAAGTGGCTTGGCCTTGATTTCAACGCCACTATCGAGCAGGTCACCAATCATGGCCTTGTTATCCGTCTCCGGGCTGTAAGTGGAGAATTTGGTGCCATCCTGCAAGGTTCCGGTGATCACCCGGCCGGTCAGGGT
>JALUTJ010000301.1 GCA_027057985.1 Chromatiales bacterium | reverse complement strand
ATATTCAAAAGCACTCATAACTATTTATTCGATCACTATTTCAGACGACAGAATATACCTGCCCAGTAATACTGCTCTGCTGTCCTGTTTAATCTTCACGAGTGACTCGCAGCACTTCTTCCAGTGAGGTTTCACCAGCCAGAATACGACGAATACCATCACTGCGAATACTGGGGGAATGTTTCCGCACACATTGTTCAAGCGCATGCTCGCCACTTCCATCATGGATCAGGGTCTTGAGTTCATCATCCACCTCGATAAGCTCATAGATGCCGCTGCGCCCCTGGTAACCGGTTTGCTGGCACTTGTCACAGCCTCCCGGCATATAAAGGGTTGGAGGATTATCTGCTGGCAGTCCCAGTAATTCTGCTTCGCTTTGGTCCGGGGTATAGGGCTTTTTACATTCCGGGCAAAGTAACCTCACCAGGCGTTGCGCCAGTACCCCGATTAAACTGGATGAGAGCAGGAAAGGTTCTACCCCCATATCGCGCAGCCGGGTAATGGCACCGACTGCCGTATTGGTATGCAGGGTAGAGAAAACCATGTGCCCGGTGAGACTGGCCTGTACGGCGATCTGTACCGTTTCCAGATCCCGGATTTCACCTACCATGACGATATCCGGATCCTGGCGCAGGATTGCCCGCAGACCTCGGGCAAAGGTCATATCCACCCGGGTATTCACCTGGGTCTGGCCAATACCATCGATATAGTATTCAATGGGATCTTCGACGGTGACGATATTTCTATCACTGCTATTAACCCGACCCAGCGCGGCATACAGGGTCGTGGTTTTACCCGAGCCGGTCGGGCCGGTAACCAGTAATATGCCATGTGGGCGATGCACCAGTTCATCCATACGTTTCAGGGTGGTGTCATCCATGCCCAGGTTTTGCAGGTCAAGGCGGCCAGCCTGTTTATCGAGTATCCGCAGTACCACCCGCTCACCATGACCGGAAGGCATGGTGGAAACACGCACATCCACCGCCCGACCAGCAATACGCAGCGAGATACGCCCGTCCTGTGGCAGACGTTTTTCGGCAATATCCAGTTTTGCCATTACCTTGATACGTGAAACAATCAGGGGCGCAAGGGCTCGTGGTGGCTGCATCACTTCCTGCAATACACCATCGACACGTAAACGTATCAGGAGACGGTTTTCAAACGGTTCAATATGGATATCCGAGGCATTCTGTTTGACGGCACGTGCCAGCAGCACGTTGATAAGACGAATAATGGGAGCATCATCTTCGGCTTCGAGCAGGTCTTCCGGTTCCGGCAGGGCTTCGGCCACTCCATTGAGATCCAGGTCTTCATCAAATTCTTCCATGCTGTTTTCTGAAGAACGCATTTCATAACTTTGCTGCAACATGGCATCAAAGCCTGATGCATCGACCGGCTGCAGCAAGACCTTTTTGGCAAAATGGCGTTGTAATTCCAGCAATACGGAAACCGGCACCCTGTCGCGCACGACCAGGGTAACACGTTCATCGTTTATATCTTTTAATAAAAGACCATAACGACGCGCATAGGCAAAAGGAATTTCCTGCCGCGTGCTCTGTTCTTCGGTATCCGGGGAACTATTCCCCACCCGTAGCTGAACCTGGCTGCCTGTCATCAACCTTCTCCATTATGGTGGGGGGAATTTCGGCTGGCTTTTTCGCTTTTTCTTCCGGCTCTTGATATGGCGCCGGCAGGGTCAGGAACTGCCTGTTCTCTGCCAGTAACGGGGAATCTTCTTCTTCCCCCAGTCGCAGACCATCTTCCCGGACTTTTAACTGGCGAGCACGAATAAAGTTATACTTATCACCGGTATGCGCAGTGATCACTGCGGCATCTTTGAGAATCGTTGGTTGCAGGAAGACCATCAGATTGGTCTTAACCACGTCGGTCTTGTTATAGCGGAAGAACCAGCCCAGCATAGGGATATCACCCAGCCCAGGTACACGTTGTTCACCTTCGCGTAGTTCTTCCTGGATAAGACCACCCAGCACAATCATCTGACCATCATCGACCACGACATTGGTTTTAATCGAGCGCTTGTTGGTAATGATATCCACACCCTGGGTGCTGTTGGTCACGGTGGAAACTTCCTGCTCGACTTTCAGCCGGATGGCATCACCTTCATTGATCTGCGGGGTAATGCGCAGGGTCAGCCCCACGTCCTGTCGCTGCACGGTCTGAAAAGGATTGGTTGGCGTTGAACCACCACCAGTTCCCGAATAAGAGCCCGTTACAAAAGGGACATTCTGCCCAACGACGATCTCGGCTTCTTCATTGTCCAGTGTTAATAATGAAGGCGTGGAAAGAATATTGGACTTGCCATCCGACTTCAAGGCGCGGATTAATGCGGCAATCGGATTTGTTCCCGTGGTGTTTCCTGCAGCAAGACTTAAACCATCGCCCAGTGTAGGCGGTGTACTGAGTAAGCTGGTGAGGCTGCTGCCAACACTGAAATTCACCACGCTGCCAACACCTTTGTCTGTATTACCCGTCGCCCACTGAATACCGAACTCTTCCGAGGCATTGGTAGAAACCTCGGCAATCACCGCCTCTACCAGTACCTGGGCGCGTCGCACATCAAGACGGCGAATGACCGCCCGCAGCGAACGGAATACATCGGGAGGAGCGGTAATCACCAGGGCATTAGTATTTTCATCTGCCTGGATAGAGACATTTTTCAGAGCTGAGGCGGCCAGTCCTTTTTTACCCTTGGTACCGGCAACACTTTTACTGATACCGGTAAGAACCGAAACCAGATCCTTCGCCACGGCATTACGCAGGTAGATCACCTGGGTAGATCCGCCCACATCAACCGGGGTATCAAGGTGAGCAATCAATGCCTTGATACGTAAACGCGAGGCGGTATTTCCCGCCAGTAAAATACTGTTACTGCGATCATCGGCAATCAGGTTATTTTTTTTCTTTTTTGGATCCTGGGCTGATAGCTGCTGAATAATACGCACCACCTCGCCGGCAGAGGCGTGTTGTAGCGGAATCACTTCGATATCATCGCCACTGGCCTGGTCGATGCGACGAATGATTTTCTGCAGGCGACGAATATTGGCTGCAGAGTCTGAAACCACCAGTACATTAGAGCCGGGATAGGCTGCAAGATGGCCCCGTTGCGGCACAAGTGGACGTAAAATCGGCACCAGCTGAGCCGCTTCGACATTCTTGATTTCCAGCACCCGGGTAACAAATTCATCACTACGCCTGCCCACACCGATACCGGTACGAATCGCATCCTGTTTGGCGTTAACCTCGGGTACGATTTTGACCACGTTATTGCCTGGAATCGCAGCAAAACCATGAACCTTTAGAACCGATAAAAATACCTGATACACTTCAGAGGCATTCAGTGCCCGGTGCGAGATAACCGTGACCTTGCCCTTTACCCGTGGATCAACGATAAAATTACGCCCTGTCATTTCCGACACCGCGGCGATCACCTGAGTAATATCGGTACCACTAAAGTTAAGCGTTACCTTGCCCTTCGGGGCTGGTGACACCTTTGCCTGTACCGGCAGGGAACAGAAAACCAGGGCGAGAAAAAGCCCGGCAAGCAACAGCTGCCTGTTAAAAGGGAAAAAAGTAAAATTCTGGCGTGCATCCTGCCACATAGTCCAACCTGCTTATACTATTTATAATCTTTTTTGTATTTTATTCATTATCTTACACGAAAATACAGACCGGGTTAACTCGGGGCAGCTAAAGCTGTAACTGTAGCTGCTGTTTCTGGCCAT
>JALUTJ010000300.1 GCA_027057985.1 Chromatiales bacterium | reverse complement strand
GGCAAAAACCGGATTTTGTTGCTGATCATAACTGACCCAGCTTACCTCGCCATTATCGGCAATCGCGTCAAGCTGCTTACAGGCAGGTAAAAAAAGATAGTATTCACTACTCACAGTACACTCCTGCTCCGTTTTACCAGCCTGACTTCACTGTTATCCAGACGCAACAGGACTGAGTTGAAGCCGGCCTCGATACGCCCTATCTGCACCTCTGAATTCAGTTGAAAATAACGACTGCTCACACTTAATCCCTGTTTATCAATATTTTTATTTTTTAGTAGCGGGTGCTGCAGAAAATCTTTGACTTCGCCGAAGGCCTGCCTGTCCCGCTCTTCTATCATACCTTTTGCCTCGGCCAATGTTAAATCTGCAATACTGGCAATCACCTCGGCTGAAGCCGTGTTGACATTGACACTACTGCCGGGACTCAGCGCAGCAACAAAAGGCCGTAGTTTCTGGTAACTTTTGTAATCAACCCCTTTGACCAGCAATAGCTCGCTGACGTCCTGCATGGCCTGGTCTGCAGATCGATATGGTGGTTCCTGGCCAAGATAGTAATTATCTTCGGCACCATTAAAACCGGTTTCCAGGTTGCTATCCAGCCAGTCACGCAGCGTATCGGCAATGCTTTCATCCAGCTCCAGCAGGCGTAACAGCCTGCGAAAACGCGTATAATACAGTTTTTTCGACTTACTATCCTGTATCAGGTTATTTAGATTGAACCGGGCCTGCAAATCAATAATTTTTCCACTCATCTGCCCACCTTCCACCGGTAAAGCTGGTAAGACCGTGGCCCAGCTATCCGAGATGCTGTCAGTTTTATTATCACTGGCATCCCTTTTTAAGATAAGACCTGCCCAGTCTTCTGCACCAAGAACATACTGATAAGCCTGCTCGTAATTGAACAGATTGGTACTGCGATGAATTTCCAGTTGCTGCCGACTGATAATGGCTGTTGCCAGTATGGTTGCCAGCGCCACGATAAGGATAACAGTAATCAGGGCGACCCCATGCTGCTTTACTCGCTGCATCCTATTCTCCCTCTGGCAGTAATAGCAGTCGACGCAGTTTACCCATATCACCCAATTCCATTACCAGCTCTACTGCCCGAGGCAGAGGCTGATAACTGCGGTTATCCGAATAAACCGGCCAGCGACTTTGCCAGTTGTTCTTCTCATCGAGAAAACGCCACTGTATCATCTGCACATTCTCAAGAATCACCGTTTTCATCGGTGTGGTATCCTGCGCCCTGTCCAGTACCGGCCAGCTATAACGTAACAGCCTGTCTTTTTCCAGCCGGTAACTGATTCGCTGCAGGTTACTGCGCTTTAACTGTGCCGGGTTGGAATAACCTGCACGGGTCCAGCTTATCGAGGCCGTATTTTCATCAACAAGCATTTCTGCAACTCTGTCACCGTATTCATTACGAATACTGCGTGCTACGGCCTGGCGTAAATCATTGCTGATTCGTAATATTGCCATCTGTAAACTGGCGATACGTTTCGATGCCTGTTCGGTCGCTTTTTTATTATTGATAACCGCATTAAGCCCACCATAAGCCATTACCGAAACCATGCTGAAAATTGCAATCGCCACCAGCAACTCGAGCAGGGTAAAGCCTCTGTAATAATACCGCCTCATGGTTTTGTCACCCTGTTCTTTTTCGGCGTGAAAGCAATGAACCTGACCAGTGGTTCACCACGGTTATCGGCAGAATTGACCCTGATATCAAGCCGACGTAATTCAGCATCCGCAGTATTCGAAACCTTCACTTCCCAGCGCCATTCTTTTTTTGCCATCAGGATATGACCACTGCGAGTGCCTGTTGCAGGCCAGTCAGCAAGCCGAATTTCATTGGCCTTGTTTTCCGCAACCCACAGGGCAATGGTTTTATCTCGCAGGTAAGCAAGCTGTTCCGACTGCCCGGTTGTGACTTTCAATACCGTACCCATACCAAGTGCCAGTACCGCAAGTGCCACCAGCACTTCCAGCAGGGTAAAGGCTCTTTGCCTGCCTGTACGGAGATAAAGTGACCTCAGCATGGCCTTATGACACCCCGTTAGAAAAGCGGGTAATTTTTTCCAGCTTCAAGGTGCCATTAAACTGCCCGCTTAAACGGTAATAGGGGTAAGGTTTTGCTTTCATTTTTATTATCATTGCAAAAGGAGATAACTCTCCACTGGATAAAATATATATCGAGCCGTTATTTTTCTTTTCGCTGAAATTTTTAATCGCCTGCGTTGATTCAATACGAACCGTTAAGCCGGGGTCGATTTTTCCCGGTTTGAAAGCCTGATCAGCCAGGCTCACCCATTTCCCCTTACGCTGCTGCAAAAACTGATATTCCTGTTTATCAATCTGCAGGGCCATTTCCCTGGCCTGGATAATGGCCTCTTCATGTGCCAGCAGGATCAGGGCATGAAAGCGTTTAGCGGTTTCTTCCATCTTACGCTCAAGCGATGTGCTATTGATCGACAGCACAACGAAGCTACTGATAACACCCAGCAAAACAATGACCACCAGCAACTCGATAAGTGTAAACGCAGTTTGTCGACCGGTTAGTTGCATTTTGTTATTTAACCAGCTGATTGAGATCCAGCACCGGTAACAATATGGCCAGTACGATCACCAGCACCACGCCACCCATAACAACGATGAGCAGAGGCTCCAGTAGACCCATCATCATCGCCAGTGTGGTCTCCATTTCTCTTTCCTGGTTGAGCGCGGCCCGCTCCAGCATCTGTTCCAGTTGCCCGGTTGCTTCACCACTGGCAATGAGGTTAATCAGCATGGGGTTGAAGTAACCACTTTGTTCCAGTGTACGGGACAGGCTACTGCCTTCACTGACCTGTCGCGCAGCTTCTTCAACAGCTTCGCGCATCGGTATATTGTCCATTACCTGCACAGCTATACTCATTGCCTCCAGCAAAGGTACACCACTGGCGGCGAGAATACTCAGAGTTCGGGCAAAGCGTGCCGAGTTACTGCCCAGTACCAGCTTGTTAATCACCGGCAGCTTTAACAACAGCTGATGAAAACGTTTTCTAAATACCGCCTGCTGTAACATTTGCCTGAAAACAAACCCGGCGGCAATCACCACTAGCAACAGGGTAAGAAACCAGTTCTGCATAAACTCGCTGGTGGCAATCAATGCTACCGTTAACCATGGCAGCTGTTGCCCGGTATCTTCAAATACCTTGACCACTTCTGGTACCACGTAGGTTAACAGGCCCGCCACCACCAGAATGGCCATAACAGTAAGAATAACTGGATAAATCAGTGCCAGCTTGAGCCGCTGTTGCACCTGCTGCTGGTTCTCGGTGTAATCGGCAAGACGTTCCAGTACCACGTCGAGATGACCCGACTGTTCTCCTGCGGCGACAGTGGCACAATACATCTCGGAAAAAATAGCCGGGTAATCTCGTAAACCCTCTGCCAGGCTATGTCCCTCCAGTATCCGGGAGCGCACACTGAGCATAATTTTTTTTACCCGCGGTTTCAGGCTCTGTCTTGCCACGGTTGCCGTGGCCTCATCAAGGGGAATCCCTGCCTGGGCAAGCGTGGCCAGTTGCCGGGTTAATAGTGCCAGCTCGGTACTATTAAGCCGTGCGCTAAAAATCCGGTTCAGTTCTTTTTTTTCGTTTTGCTGCTTTTTGACTTCGTTAACACTCAGGGGAACCAGTTGCTGTTCCCGCAACTGCTGTCTGACCAGGCGTGCAGAGTCACCCTCGATAAAGCCGTGTTT
>JALUTJ010000299.1 GCA_027057985.1 Chromatiales bacterium | reverse complement strand
TACGCTCCATTTCTGCCCGGTATAATACCGCGCCACAGGCACTACATTTTGTCCACAGGCCTTCCGGAACACTTTTACGTGACTCGCCATCAATGCGGATACGTTCCGGTAATAATTTGCTAAACCAATTCATCTGCTCAATCCTGTTTTTATATCGTTATTTTTTATCCAGCGCCTGGCGCATCGACGATAATAACTCACTTACTGCATTTATGGCATTATCGGCGTTATCCACATTTTCCTCAATACATTTTACCACGGCACTGCCCACTACCACGGCATCGGCCACGCTGCCGATTTGTGCCGCAGACTTGGCATCCTTGATACCGAAGCCTACTCCCACCGGCAAATCTGTCAATGCGCGAATGTTGGAAACGCGATCCTGTACGGCATTTATATCCAGATTTCCTGCCCCGGTCACTCCTTTTAATGAAACATAGTACAAAAATCCGGCACTTGCCGCATTAATGGTGCGGATACGCTCATCCGTGGTCGTTGGTGAAATCAGAAAAACCCGGTCAATACCCTGAGCTTCCAGCTCTCTGACGTAATCCTCTGCTTCTTCGGGGGGAATATCCACGGTCAGCAGGCCATCGACGCCGGCTTCATGCGCTGCGCGAGCAAACTCGGCGTAGCCCATGATTTCCACCGGGTTAAGGTAACCCATTAATATTACAGGGGTTTCTGTGTCCTGGCGACGAAATTCCTTCACCGTATCCAGCACATCGTGCAGGGAAACATCATGCATCAGGGCCCGTTCCATGGCTTTTTGAATCACCGGGCCCTCGGCCATGGGATCAGAAAACGGGACACCGAGTTCAATCAGATCGGCCCCGGCCTGCACCATGGCATGCATCATGGGCACAGCAGTCGCCAGATTCGGGTCACCGGCGGTAAAATACGGGATTAACAGGGTGCGCTTTTCCTGCGCACGTTGTTTAAAACGGGTTTCTATCCTGCTCATACTGAAATCCCCTGTAATCCGGCCACGGTATGAATATCCTTGTCACCACGACCGGATAAATTCACGATAATAATCTGATCTTTGTCCATGGTGGGTGCCAGTTTGCTGGCATAGGCCAGTGCATGACTGGATTCCAGTGCCGGGATAATACCCTCGATACGGGTCAGATCATGAAAAGCCTGCAGGGCTTCGTCATCATCGATCGCCACGTACTGGACACGACCGCTGTCCTTGAGCCAGGCATGTTCCGGGCCGACACCAGGATAATCCAGTCCGGCCGAAATTGAATGGGTATGGATAATCTGGCCATTTTTGTCTTCCATCAGGTAGGTGCGGTTGCCATGCAGCACACCCGGCTGGCCGGCACATAAAGGCGCAGCATGTTGCCCACTATCCAGGCCATGGCCGGCTGCTTCCACCCCGTAAATGGCAACATCGGTATCGTCGATAAAGGGATGGAAAAGACCAATGGCATTAGAGCCACCACCAACGCAGGCCACCAGGGCATCCGGCAGACGACCTTCATGTTTTTGAATCTGCTCACGTGCTTCACGACCGATAATGGTCTGAAAATCCCGCACCATGGCCGGGTATGGATGAGGGCCGGCCACCGTGCCAATAATATAGAAGGTATTATCGATATTGGTAACCCAGTCACGCATGGCTTCATTCAGGGCATCCTTGAGCGTGGCAGAGCCGGCAGTCACCGGTACCACGGTGGCACCGAGTAATTTCATGCGGTACACATTGGCCGCCTGGCGCTGGATATCCTCTGCCCCCATGTAAACCACGCATTCGAGCCCCAGTCGTGCCGCCACGGTGGCCGAAGCGACACCATGTTGACCGGCACCGGTTTCGGCGATAATACGGGTTTTGCCCATGCGTTTGGCCAGCAGTGCCTGCCCTACGGTGTTGTTCACCTTGTGAGCACCGGTATGATTTAGATCTTCGCGCTTGAGGTAAATTTTCGCCCCACCCAGTTCACGGCTCCAGCGTTCGGCAAAATACAGGGGCGAGGGCCGGCCCACGTACTGCTGCAGTTCCCAGTCCAGCTCGGCCAGAAAATCTTTATCCAGCATGTATTTTTCATAGGCCAGCCGCAGCTCGTGCAGTGGCTCCATCAGGGTTTCGGCCACGAACTGGCCACCAAACTGTCCAAAATGGCCCCTTTCGTCGGGTTGTTGATATTTATCTGCTTTAGCTTGTGCCAACGCGTTGTACCTCTTTTATAAACTTCTCAATCTTTTGATAATCCTTGACCGCGGGGGCGGACTCCACGCCGCTACTGACATCCACCGCGTAGGGGCAAACCTGCTTAACTGCATCGGCTACGTTCTCCGGGTTCAGGCCACCCGCCAGAATCACCGGCAGTGGCATGTCTTCCGGGATACGTTTCCAGTCAAAAGTCTGCCCGGTACCCCCGCCCTGCTCTTTGTGGTAAGTATCCAGCAGGATACCGGCCGCATTGGGATATTCCTGCGCAAATGCGACCACGTTTACGTCTTCACGCATGCGCAAAACCTTGATATAGGGCATTTCAAACTGGTCACAGTACTCGGGAGACTCGTCTCCGTGAAACTGCAGCAGGCTCAGAGGCAGAACACGCAATGCCTCACGCACCTTTTCTGCCGGGGCATCCATAAACAGCCCTACTACGCTAACGAACGGGGGCAGAGACTCGGCAATAAAACGCGCCTCGGTCAGGCTGACAAAACGAGGGCTTTTCTCAACAAAAATTAATCCGATGGCATCCGCGCCGCAGTTTACCGCGTACAGGGCATCATCCCGGTGAGTCATCCCGCAAATTTTTATCCGTGTGCGCACGTTTTGGCCTGAAAATTCGAGTTAATCCGCATAAAGAAAGGAATTTTACAGGAACTTGCCGTTTTCCGCTAACGTAATCCGTGGCCGACAATTTACCGTCTTTTTGATCAGGATCAGTACAATTTTCAGACAATGTCTGCATGAAATTCATGGGTATTAAATGGAAAGATAGACCGATAAAAACACATGATAACGCTTGCCCTCAAAACCCGTTAGGATTTGTGCACCATAATTTAAAACAAATATATAAAGTCAAAAAGAAAAAGGGAGAAATATCATGTCAACGGGTCTAACCATTGCCATTGTCTGTGCCCTTGCCGGCATACTCTACGGCATCATTTCAATATTTAGCGTTTTATCCAAATCACGCGGTAACGAGGAAATGCAGCGCATTTCCGATGCCGTGCAGGAAGGAGCGATAGCCTACCTGGCTCGTCAATACAAGGCGATCTCCATCGTGGGTATTATCCTCTTTATCACAATCTGGCTGACCCTGGGCCAGTACACCGCGATTGGCTTTGCCATTGGTGCTATCTTCTCCGGTCTGGCCGGTTATATCGGGATGCATATCTCGGTACGTGCCAATGCCCGTACTGCTGAAGCGGCCCGAAGCGGGATCAACCCGGCATTACAGATTGCCTTCAAGGGTGGCGCTATCACCGGTATGCTGGTCGTGGGACTTGGCCTGTTTGGTGTTGCAGGCTACTACGCCCTGCTGCATGCACTGGGACTGAATATCGATGATGCCCTGCATGCCATGGTTGGCCTCGCCTTTGGTGGTTCCCTGATTTCTATCTTTGCCCGTCTTGGTGGCGGTATCTTCACCAAGGGTGCCGATGTTGGTGCCGATATCGTGGGTAAGGTTGAAGCTGGTATTCCCGAAGATGATCCCCGCAACCCGGCCGTTATCGCCGATAACGTCGGTGATAATGTCGGTGACTGTGCCGGTATGGCGGCGGATCTGTTTGAAACCTACGCCGTGACTATTATTGCCACCATGTTACTGGGTAACCTGATGCTCAAGGATGCCGGGGCACTGGCCGTAATGTATCCGCTGGTACTCGGTGGTGTTTCCATTATCGCATCCATTATTGGCACCTTCTTCGTCAAGACTTCTGACGGTGGCAAGATTATGAATGCCCTGTACCGCGGCACCCTGGTTTCTGCCGTGCTCTCGGCCATTGCCTTCTATTTCATTACCGACAATATGATGGGTGGCCTTGCCGGTTACTCGGTCAATGCCCTGTTTGGCTCTGCACTGATTGGACTGGCGTTAACGGTAGCGATGATTCTGATTACCGAGTTCTATACTGCCACCGAGTTCTCCCCGGTACGTCGTATTGCCGAAGCCTCTACCACGGGTGATGGTACCAACGTTATTGCCGGTCTGGGTGTTTCCATGAAGTCCACTGCCCTGCCTGTGCTGTCTATCTGTGCTTCAATCTGGGGGGCCTATGAACTGGCCGGTTTATACGGTATAGCAATTGCCGCCACTTCGATGCTGTCCATGACCGGTATTATCGTAGCGCTCGATGCCTACGGTCCGATTACCGATAACGCTGGCGGTATCGCCGAAATGGCTGAACTGCCTGATGATGTACGCAATACTACCGATGCACTTGATGCCGTAGGTAATACCACCAAGGCCGTTACCAAGGGTTATGCCATTGGTTCTGCCGGCCTGGCAACACTGGTGCTGTTTGCCGACTTTACCCATACCTTAAGTGGTGCTGGTAACGAAACCTTGTTTGATCTTTCCAACCACATGGTCATTATCGGTCTCTTTATTGGTGGTCTGATTCCTTACCTCTTTGGTGCCATGGCGATGGAAGCTGTTGGCCGTGCCGCAGGTGGTATCGTCAACGAAGTACGTCGCCAGTTCAGGGAAATGCCGGGCATTATGGACAAAACCCAGAAGCCTGACTATTCAAAAGCGGTCGATATGCTGACCCTGGCCGCGATTCGGGAAATGGTTATTCCTTCCCTGTTACCGGTTGCAGTACCTATTCTGGTTGGCCTGATGCTCGGTGCCCAGGCACTCGGTGGCGTACTGATTGGTACCATCGTTACCGGCCTGTTCGTGGCCATCTCCATGACCACCGGTGGTGGTGCCTGGGATAATGCCAAGAAGTATATCGAAGACGGTAACTTCGGCGGTAAAGGTTCCGATGCCCACAAGGCAGCGGTAACCGGTGATACCGTTGGCGATCCGTACAAAGATACCGCCGGTCCTGCGATCAACCCTTTAATCAAGATTATCAATATCGTGGCATTACTGATTGTGCCTTTAATCTGATTAAAATAAATAGCAGTAAATAAAAAGGAGCCCTCGGGCTCCTTTTTTATTGTCCTGCAGTCGACTTCCATGACTATACTCGGTATTACCGGCATGCTATAACTATCAATAAACCACTCTGGTATTCAGGAAAAATGGAAACACATACCTTTTTTCTCTACCTGCTGACTATCCTGTTAACGGCCAGGCTGTTTGCCGAGATAGCGGTACGTATTCAGGTTCCTTCTGTTATTGGTGAGCTCTTTGCCGGAATCCTGCTTGGCCCCAGCCTGCTGGGCTGGATTGAACCGAATGAAGTCATTAAGTTACTGGCTGAAATTGGGATTATCCTGTTACTGTTTGAAGTTGGACTTGAAACCGATATCCGCCGCCTTGCCAATACCGGCAAAAAATCGGCTGTGGTTGCCATTGGCGGCTTTATCGTTCCGTTTATGCTTGGCTTTTTAGCCGGCTATTTTGTTTTTTCCCTGCCGTTGCTGGTCTCATTGTTTATTGGCGGAACACTCACTGCCACCAGTATTGGTATCACTATCCGGGTTCTGACTGATCTAAAACGTCAGCAAAGTCTGGAAGGTCAGATAGTACTCGGTGCTGCCGTGCTCGATGATGTTTTCGGTGTAGTATTACTGGCATTGTTATACGAGTTTTCTACCGGCGGTGGTATCAGTTTAATCAATGCCAGTAAGGTTTTGATTTTTGTCAGTACCTTTTTTGTTCTTGCCCCTCTTGCGGCAAAATTGATCTCCGTGCTAATCCATCGTTATCATGCCTTAAGTGAAATACCGGGGATGGTGCCCACAACCATCGTCTCACTGGTACTGTTTTTTGCCTGGCTTGCCCACGAGGTGGGAGCTCCCGAACTACTTGGCGGCTTTGCCGCAGGACTGGCTTTATCGCGACGTTTTTTCCTGCCCTTTGGTATAGCAATTCGTACCGACCAATCTTTTTCAGAAAAGATTGAAAAACAGATGCACCCTGTAATCCATCTTTTTACCCCCATCTTTTTTGTTACCGTTGGACTATCTTTAAACCTGAGAGAAATTGACTGGGGCTCTGCATTTATCTGGAGTTTCTCGATACTGTTTTTCAGTATCGCCCTGATAAGCAAATTCAGTGGTGCGATTTTTATTCGAGAAAGCTGGCCCTTACGCCTGATGACAGGACTATCCATGGTGCCACGTGGTGAGGTTGGTTTAATCTTTGCTGAGCTGGGTCGTGTTAGTGATATCTTCAGTAATGAAATCTATGCTGGCCTGATTATCGTTATCACACTAACAACTATTTTGCCGCCACTATTAATGAAATGGGGGTATAGCCGGCTGGCAATACCCCCAGAAAAAACTTAATACTTTGAAACAGGATCAGGCACTGCTGCAGGAACCCACATCCCACATAAAGTATTTTGCATGCATCTTGCGATAAAATACCACGCCAACATAAATACCGAACAGAGTCATCAATGCCGGTAAATATCCCTGACCAAGCTGCACGAAGACCAGGCTAGGGCAGGCCCCGGTAACCGCCCAGCCAAAACCAAACAACATGCTGCCTGGCACAGTACCCGGCTGTATAAACTTGTCCTGCTTTGGAAAGCGTTTACGAAAGATCAGTCTGATAACCATAAGAATTACCACGGAAGCCGCAAATGTCAGCAATAACCTGAAATCGGTAAAGGCAAACATCTTGTTGATTTCATCGTAGTTGGCAAAGCCGATACGTGCGAGAATAAAACCCATCAGAGTGCCAAGAAAACCGTATAAAAGATATTTTTTCATCATCTTCTTTGCTCCCTATATCAATGCATTCATTAAAAGGGTTAAGGTGCTGGCACTGGCCATAAAGACAAAGGTCGATAGCAGGCTCGCCGGGACAAGTTGTGCAGTACCACTTAAACCATGACCGGAGGTACAGCCTCCCGCCATCTGGGTACCAAAGCCAACCATCATGCCACCAAAAAACAATGCCAGCCATTCTTCTCCCAGGTGTTCAAAAATCTTTGCGTGCATGGGACTGAGCTGAGTGCTCAATTCGAAACTCCCCACTGATAGTGCAGCAAGATAGGAACCAAAGAGCATACTCAACAGAAAAACAAGGTGCACAGTCCAGGGGGTAAACTGCTGCTTCGGTTTTGACTTGTCGGATGTAATCGCGTTGGCCTCACCTTCACGGCGTTGTGGGTTATTATCTGCCATTGCATCCTCACCAAATTCGGCCATGGTCATGGCCAGTAGATCATCCTTTACCTGTTCCTGATCACCTTCCATGACCTCGGCTGATTTTTTTAATATCGCATCATCCTTACGTCGTGCAATACTCAACCAGCTTCCGGATACGCCGAGTGGCTTACCTGTCAGCAGGCTAAAAAGAACGGCGAACAGCCCAAGAGCTGCACCACCAAGCCACCATGACCAGTATTCCATAACAATCACCTCTTCTAACGACTAAATGGATTAAGTTTTTTCAGCATACTCACGATTCCTTTCATTTCTTCTTTCTCTGCCTGTTGCCCCTGTTCTGTTTCAGGCTCCTCTTTATTCGCCTTGATTGCTTTAGCCTTGAGATCCTTATGCTCCAGCATGAAGTTACGAATGGCATCAGCACAGTCGGTAAAGTTTTTACTTTCGGCCACCTTCAGCGCATTCAATCCTGCCTTGTTGGTATTAAAGGGGTTGCAACCAAATTCAAGTAGCAGGTTTACAATTTCAAGATTTCCCACACTGGCGGCAGCCATTAACGGCGTTGAGCCATCAGCCGTGCGTATCTCGGCACTGGCCACATTGGTGGCAAACATGGATTTGACCATCGAAGCTCTCCCTTTGAGAATAGCATTGAACAGGGCGGTACCGGCCAGCTCCTCTTTACTTTTAACCTTCTGTTCAATCATCTTGCCATTTGGCATCAGGGTCAGGGGAATCGCTTCGCCCTTCAGGGATAACTGGTAACGGGCACATTTGGAATAGTCGCCTTCACAGTAATGCTGCTTCCAGACATCCAGCGCAGGTTCCATGGCAAACTGCGCAAACAGGGGGCAATCTGCAGAGTGTGAACAGGTCATAAATTTTCCTCGAAATTTTCAGTTATCTTCTAATATCGGCACAGTTTCAGAAATGTTAAATTTTTTTACCTTTTTCAGCGCCAAATAAATAACGAATTATCAACAACTTAGCGTTATTGACATATTTTTTTAGCGGGAATCCTTTTGTCCGGCTATTAGCCGAAAATCGGCCGCTGAATCCGCTGCGGTAAAATAAAGGTATCCGGGTACTGCACCTCTGCTAAATATAGACCATGTGGCGGCGCAGTAATTCCCCCCAGGGTGCGATCTTTCAGTTCCAGCACCTCTTTTGACCAGGCGGGTTTCTGTTCCCCTGCACCGATTGTCATCAGTACACCGGCCATATTGCGGACCATGTGGTGTAAAAAGGCATTGGCCTCGATATCGAGAAAAATAAAGTCACCAGAACGGCTGATCTTAAAATCGTAAATCGTGCGTACCGGGGATTTGGCCTGGCAACCCAGTGCCCGGTAGGAAGAAAAATCATGCTCACCAACCAGGTAATTTGCCGCCTGCTGCATGGCCTTTTCATCCAGCTCACGGTAATCCCAGGTAACAAGGCCATTGAGATAAGAAGGCCGCACATTACGTGAGTAAATAATATAGCGGTACGAGCGTCTGACAGCACTGAAGCGGGCGTGGAAGTCTTTACTTACCGCTGTTGCCCAGCGTATTGCCACC
Source organism: Chromatiales bacterium (assembly GCA_027057985.1). Lineage (GTDB taxonomy): Bacteria > Pseudomonadota > Gammaproteobacteria > UBA6429 > Thiohalophilaceae > JAGLTQ01. The sequence continues at coordinate 2,364 of JALUTJ010000299.1, read as the reverse complement.
CCATCCGGTAGATTGGCATTGACACCTTTTACCCACTGAAAGGGTTCACGTAGTGCAGGGGTATCGAAATGAATCACCTGCCCGGTGGCATGCACACCGGTATCGGTGCGCCCGGCACAGACAACCCTCAGCGCGTGGTTCGCAACCTGGGAGATCGCCGCTTCCACCGCCTGCTGCACCGAGGGAGAATGATCCTGGAACTGCCAGCCACAAAATGGACGGCCATCATATTCCACGCCCATGGCAATTCGATTTATATTGTCATTGTCCTGCAAGATCGTCTATTTCCACTTTAGCAAATTGTTAAAACAAGAAAGCCACACCAGAACTGGTGTGGCCTTAATGACAAGCCTGCTGTGTTACAGCTAAAACAACTTATCGTGGTATTACGCAATTTGTCCCAATAACGATTGCGCTTCTTCTTTTTGTTGACTACTTCCCTCATCCATTACTTCATCAAGAATACTGCGTGCCCCTTCCGGATCACCCATATCGATATAGGCCTTGGCCAGATCAAGCTTGGTACCAACTTCATCACCACCACTGATATCGGCTTCGGCAGTATCGGAGGCATCGAGATTCAGATCCAGCGCTGCATCATCACCACCAGTATCGAAATCGAGGCTGATTTCATCCGTTGCAGATGCACTCGTGTCTTCACCACCAATATCAAGGTTCAGATCCAGTCCACCACTATCTGCATCGGCAGAAGCGGTATCCATATCAAAGCTTAAGTCCATACCATCATCGGCAGGTGCTTCAGTAGCAGATCCCATGTCCAGGTTAAGATCGAGATCCGCAGCCGGTTCTTCTGTTGCTGATTCAGTCCCCATATCCAGGTTGAAATCAAGTCCAGCATCTTCAGCTGCTGGCGCTTCTTCAGCCGGGGCTTCGGCAGCCGGAGATTCCGTTCCCATATCGAGATTGAAATCCAGGTATGCTGCTGGTTCTTCAGCAGATGTAGAGGCTTCAAGGCTATCACCAAGATCCAGGTTAAAGTCCATATCACCTTCTGCGGTTTCATTGCTACCGGAAAGATCAGCGGCATCAAAGACACCGGTTTCAAGACCGATATCCATTACCTGGCTATCGGTCATGGCCATACCCGGATCATCGATAGCAGGAATTTCACTGGTTTCAGGTACTGCCGCGGCAGCGGTTGACTGGTTGAAGAGCGGGTTATCTGGCGCAATTTCAGCCCCCATGCTCACGACCCTGGCCCATAGAGGATTATCGGCTTCCTGGCCACCGAGCTGGGCATAGAAATCTTCTGCGGCGGATTCAAACGCCGCCTTGTTCTGTGTGGCATGATAGAGCTCGAGCAACTTGGCACGTAGCTCACCGCGGGCAGGATCATTCTTGATCGCATCATTGAGGCGTTCTTCGGCAGCCTCGTAACGACCATAGGCCATAAAGACATCGGCTTCTGTGAGTGGATCCACCTCACTGTCATCCGCCTCAATCGCACTGGCACCGCTCATGGCAAAGTCACTGAGGAAGGAAGATTCTTCAGAGAAGGTGGTTGAATCACCACTCGGCGCGGTGGCAGCATCGGTTGCCTCGGCTGTTGCATTACCCGTGAGAATACTTTCCTGGAAGTTATCACCACGGCGGCGTTTAATAACAATAAACAGGATTATCAGGAAGACCAGCAGGATTGGGGCACCGATAAACAGCAGGCTGTCCATTCCCAGGTTCATTCCGGCAAAGATACCCGCCACGGTAGTACCGATAGAACCGAGTACGCCCATGATGGTATCCATAATGCCTTCTTCTTTTGCCGGCTCAGGCGCTGGTTCATACGGTGCCGGAGTGGCTTTTTCTTTCTTCGCAATCTCTTCGGCAACCTGTACTGGCGATTTTTCAGGTTCAGGCGCAGCTTCCGGCTGTGTTTCGACAGCAGGCTGTTCTGCAGGCTGTGCTTCTGTTACTGGCTCAGGTTGAGGTGCTTCTGCTGTGGCTGCAGGTTCTGCAGGAGCAGGTTCAGGTGTTGCCTGCGGTGTAACTACAGGCTTCTGGTTCAACTCGGCCAGTTGCTGTTGCAGTGCGGCCAGTTCATCATCTTTCACAGTCAGAGAACGCTGCAGGCGATTGAGTTCTTTTTCCAGTGACTGCAGCTTGTTATTCAGCTCGACATTGCGAGTACGCATGGTGCCGGCATCGGCCTTCGCCTGGCGTAACTGCTCCTGGATGGTCGCAAGATCATTGGACAGGGTTTCTTCATTGGCACCACCACCAGCTGTCAGGCTTTCACCTTCCGGTGCTGCCAGAGTCAGCTCACCACTTTCAGCGACTGCAGGCTCTGTTGCCATCGTTTCTTCACCTGCCACGATTGGCTGCACACCCGCCGCTTCGGCTGCCTGC
>JALUTJ010000298.1 GCA_027057985.1 Chromatiales bacterium | reverse complement strand
CTTCTCCTCCGAAGTAAATAGAAACAAAACTACCCACAATCAGTCCAACCAGCAGGTTTGGTAGCTTTGGTATATAACGCTTGACCAGTAATGCCGTTACCAAGGTAACCATGGCAGTAATAAAAATGTAGATATTGGTCTGCCCTGCTTTATCTACGATATCAACCCAGGTATGAAAGAATGATTCTCCCCGCGGAATAGTGATACCTAGTACGCTTTTCATCTGGCTGGTTGCAATGAGGATGGCAGCACCAGCGGTAAACCCAATAACAACCGTGTGTGAAACGAAGTTAACCAGGGTGCCGAGTCGAGCCAGGCCAAAGGCGAGTTGATAAACACCGGCGAGGAATGTGAGCGTCAGGGTCAGGCGGATATATTCGGCTGACCCCGGCTCTGCATAGCCACTGACGGTACTGAAAACTACGATGGATATGGCTGTGGTCGGGCCAGATATAAGGTGACGAGATGAGCCAAACAGGGCCGCGATAATTGGGGTTATCATCGCCGTATAGAGACCATATTGTGGTGGTAAGCCGGCAATGGTAGCGAAAGCGACGCCCTGTGGTAATACGATTACTGCTCCGGTAAAGCCGGCAATCAGGTCGGCCTTGATGGTGTCTTTATTAACAAGTTTGAACCAGGTTAAAAACGGGAATAGAGCTTCAAATCGCATATAGTATTCACCTTACATATCAACAAAATCAGAAAAAAAGCCGGTGCCGCCTGCCTGAAACGGGGTTCTGGCAAGAATTTTCACACGGTAAGTAAAGTTTTCGGGCTTAAAACAGAGGCAAAATCTGTCAGGCGCGTAATATATCACTAATTGCTAATATATTCCAGTAAAGCACTGCTTCTGCTGCTATTTTCATACTTTATGTCGTCAAGTTAGGCCGTTGTTATCAAAATGGACAATCGTGATATGGTTCCAGCATTGGCGTGTTTTTCCATTGAAATTCTTGTATAGTCAGGTAAAAATCTCTGGAAAACGGGTTATTCAGGAGTCAATATGGAAATGTCAGGCATAATTGCACTGGTTATCATCGGTGCCATCATTCTATATATAATATCTATCTTTAACACTCTGGTTTCGCTGCGAAATCGTTTCAAAAATGCGTTTGCCCAGATAGAGGTTCAGCTCAAGCGCCGCTATGACCTGATCCCGAACCTGGTGGAAACGGCCAAGGGCTATCTCAAGCATGAAAGGGAAACCCTTGATGCAGTTATCCAGGCCAGAAACGGGGCTGCCAATAGCCTGGCACAGGCGCATAACAACCCAGGTGATGCGGCAACCATGCAGGGACTGGGGCAGGCAGAAACCCAGCTCGCCGGTGCCATGGGTCGCTTCAATATGCTGATGGAGGCTTATCCGGATCTCAAGGCCAACCAGAACATGATGCAACTGACCGAAGAACTGACCAGTACGGAAAATCGTGTTGCTTTTGCACGCCAGGCCTTTAACGATGCGGTCATGGAATACAATACCTACAAGCAGTCTTTTCCACAGAACGTGTTCGCCGGTATGTTTGGGCATATGAAAGATGCTTCCCTACTGGAGTTTGAAGACAGCGCACAGATACAGGCGGCGCCCAAAGTTTCCTTTTGATACCTTTCTGAGCGAATATGAATTTTTTTACGGCTCAGGATAAAGCACGCCGGAATACCTCGCGGCTGATTATACTGTTTACGCTCGCTGTTATTGCACTCGTGGTGTTGACCAATATCCTGATTATCGGTGCCTTTGTCTATATGGGAACGGATGAAACCAGTTCCTTCTGGCAACTGGTGCAACAACGTGCCGATGTAAAAACGGTGAGCATGATTTCTCTTGGGGTGTTGTTGCTAATCCTGCTGGGCTCACTTTATAAAATTCTCTTACTTTCGAAAGGCGGCTCGGTTATAGCGGAAATGCTGGGTGGTACCATGGTACCTCGCAGTACGACCGATGCTGAAGAACGTCGCCTCCTGAATATCGTCGAGGAAATGGCCATTGCCGCTGGTATGCCCGTTCCGAGGGTTTATGTACTGCGGGATAATTCCATCAATGCCTTTGCCGCGGGTAAATCCCATAATACTGCGGTTATCGGTGTAACGCGCGGTGCTATCACCCTGCTCAACCGTGATGAACTTCAGGGTGTCATCGCCCATGAGTTCAGCCATATTCTCAACGGCGATATGCGCCTAAACCTGCGCCTGCTCGGCGTGTTGAACGGAATCCTTCTGATCGGCATTATCGGTGAGTATATTCTGCGTACATTACGTATCCGATCTTCGGGCAGGAAAGACAGTGCCGGGGCCATCGTTCTTATCGGTATTGGGCTTCTTGTTATCGGTTATGCCGGTACTTTCTTTGGTAAATGGATCAAGGCTTCGGTCAGTCGCCAGCGCGAGTATCTTGCCGATGCCTCGGCAGTACAGTTTACCCGCAACAAGGACAGTATTGCGGGGGCACTGAAAAAAATTGGCGGTCTGGATGATGGCTCCCTTCTCGAAAGTCCATCGGCTTCTGAATACAGTCATGCCTATTTTGCAGAAGGTGTCACTGAGTTTATGCAGTCAATGTTTGCGACCCATCCCCCACTGGATAAACGTATCAGGCAAATCGATCCCAGCTGGGATGGTCAGTATATTTTACCCGAGCTACACAAGCTCACCGAGGAAGAAGATAAAAAAGAACCGGAAAAACCGAATCCTTTTCTGGCTATGGGGGGCGCTGCTGCAGCAATCATTGCCACTTCTGAGCAGTTAATTGAGCAGATAGGGACGGTAAGCGAGGAAAGTATCGAGTATGCCCGGGAGATGCTTGCGGCAATACCCGAGAAACTACGTACCGCCGCTGAAAATCCCTGGTCGGCACGTGCGGTTATTTATACCCTGTTGCTCACGGAACAGAAAGATCAGCAACAGGCATGGCTGTTACTCGAACAATATGCCGACAAGGATATGCCTGAGCTGAGCCGTGAACTGTATTCTCTTAGCCGTGATATGGATGAAAGCCTGGTGATTCCGCTCATGGAACTGAGTGTCAATGCCATGCGTGAACTGTCAGAACCTCAGTACCAGAAATTCCGCCTGACCCTGGATAAAATTATTACCGCGGACAGGAAAGTAGACCTTGCCGAATGGGTTATCCAGCGCATGGTCATACAGCAACTCGATGAACACTTTGGTCTACGTAAATCGGCCCGGCCGACCCATGCCTACCTCGGGGCGGTAAAGGATGCGGCGGAAACGGTCTTCTCATTACTGGCACATATCGAGCACGGCGAGGATCTCACGCTTGCAAAAAATGCCTTTGAGAGAGGCAAAAAAGTCATCGGCGCCGGTGCCTTTAACTTTCTTCCCCGTGAAGATCTCACACTCGACAGGCTCAACAGTGCAGTAGACGAGCTAATGAAGCTCAAACCACTACTCAAACCACGAATCCTCAAGGGCTGCGCCGCCATTATTCTTGCAGATGGTGAAACCACCCGGCGTGGGGTTGAAATTTTCCGCACCATCGCCATCAATATGGATTGCCCTGCCCCTCCTCTGCCTGCCGCAATATAATAATTTTTTATTATTTTTATTGAAATTTTTTTTACTGCTTTACCCTTTAAATTTTTTTGCTGGTCTCTATATAACCTGTAACAAGGGGATAAACAGATTCCCCGAAAATTGAAGTCTTAATTTCATTTATAGAAATTAAAGGAGGATATAATGATGGCATTAGTAAAGCGTTCAGACCCTAATGTGACTAATTTACAAAAAACAGGTGCAACTACCACGCCGCGCAAGCT
>JALUTJ010000297.1 GCA_027057985.1 Chromatiales bacterium | reverse complement strand
TCAGAGGCGGATATACCTCCCGGATTAAAATTTATTGCAGACAAGGAAAACTCTGGGCATTATTTTTTAGCTGTAACAGAACACATGCATATAGATCAACTAGTTAGAAAGCTGGAAATGGTTGCGCACAGGATGTCTGTAATGAAAGAAGGAGGGAATGTTTTATGATAAAATTTGAAAGATACCCTCATGTTAATGATTTACTCATTCATTATGCCATTATGCGCATTCGCTCAATCGCCAAGATATAGAAGAATTGCTAAATACAGGTATCAGTAGCAAAAATGATGCGGAACTTTTTTCCCGTTTTATATGGAAGATGGTAGAAGCAATTAATGAAGATGAAGAAAATAACATTGTTGTAATGGGTAGCAACGATAATACTGATATGATTCCTGATATCAGCTATGAAGTGACTAAGCTGATGAAAGATAAAGGGTTCTATACTGTATGGGAATCAGTATCTAAAGATGAAATGAATTAAATCTAATAGCAGGGTAGAGGGTTATGGAGTTTGAATCACTTTTAAAATTAATGGTGCATAAGAATGCCTCGGATTTGTTTATTACCGCGGGTGTGGCGCCAAGCCTGAAAGTGAACGGTAAGATATCCCCGGTTACTCAGGCAACCCTGACACCCATTCAGGCGAAAGAGATCGTTATGGGGATTATGACCCCGGCGCAGAAAGAAGAGTTTGAAGCAGAGAACGAGTGCAACTTCGCGATCTCGGCTTCCGGTATCGGCCGTTTTCGTGTCAGCGCCTTTATGCAGCGTAATAATGCCGGCATGGTGCTGCGTAAAATCGAAACCACCATTCCGACCATGGAAGAACTGGGGTTGCCACCGATACTGAAAGAACTGGCCATGACCAAGCGTGGTCTGATTATGTTCGTCGGTGCCACCGGCTCCGGTAAGTCGAGTTCACTGGCCTCGATGATTGGTTTTCGTAACAAAAATTCCACCGGGCATATTATTACTATTGAGGATCCGATTGAATTTATTCACCATCACGAAGGCTGTATCGTTACCCAGCGTGAAGTCGGACTCGACACAAACTCTTTTGAAACCGCACTGAAAAATACCCTGCGTCAGGCACCGGACGTGATTCTGATTGGTGAGATTCGAACCCGTGAGACCATGGACCATGCGATTGCCTTCGCCGAAACCGGTCACCTGTGTCTGGCCACGCTGCACGCCAATAATGCCAACCAGGCTATGGATCGGATTATCAACTTCTTCCCCGAAGATCGGCGTAACCAGCTTTTGATGGATTTATCCCTGAACACCCGTGCTTTCGTCGCGCAGCAACTGATTCCAACCCCGGATGGGCAGGGCAGGGTGCTGTCGGCTGAAATCATGATTAACTCACCCTTGATGGCAGATCTGATTCGTAAGGGTGAGATTCACAAGATCAAGAGCCTGATGGCAAAGTCGCGTAACCTGGGTATGCAAACCTTCGATCAGTCACTGTTTGATCTCTACAAGCAGGGTCGGATTACTTATGAAGATGCCATCAACTATGCGGATTCGGCCAACGAACTGCGCCTCATGATCAAACTGGGTGACAGCAAAGGCGCCGGTGCCGATACCCTTGCCGCTTCACTCGATGGTGTTACCATCCAGGAAACAGACTGACTGTTCCTGTTTAAATCAGTTTTGCCGGGCCAGAATGAGGTTTCTGGCCAGCAGGTTTTTCGATACGAAATATTCTGCCAAAAATCGTTTTCAGGTCTTCAAAAGTGATGGGTTCCAGCACGGAATAATCATCCCAGTGTCCACATTCGAGTTCTTTTACTTCAGGCTGTGTTGCAGAGCGCAGGGTAATAATGGTGGCATACATCTTGGTGCCAAGACCATTGGCAAGGTAGATTGATGCCGAAGGCCTGTTTGCGGTATGTCTGAAACCCAGCCCACCATAGTAGTTCATGTATTCTTCAATATGCGTAATCTCAAAGAGACCGGGTCGGATGGTAAACGGTCGTGGTGTATCTTCATCGATGCGAATAATACAGTAGGGATCATACATATCCACGGTATTGTAATTCCGACGTTGAGGTATCTTGCCATAGGCAATATAGACATGATCACTGTCGGCTGGAATCGTAATGGCCTGATTTAGATGCAGGGTGGTGCCGGGGCCAATGGCCTGAACAACGGTAATGGGTTCATTGGCCGGTGGCGGAAACTGGCAGGCACTCAGTAAAAGCAGATTTATGCTTAGCAAAGTCGTTTTTTTCATTAGCTCAGGTTATTCATCAATAATGCTGGTAACACTAATAAATAGTAAGTATAGCAAAATCTGCGCCCTTATATTCAGCGTTATTGAGCAGAACAGGCTCTCTTCAATGTTAAAACACGCAAATAAACTAAGTAAAAAATCCTTTTTTTCTCCTTCAATCCGTCGTTTTTTATCTCCAAATTAAAGTTTTTCATTAGCTAACCGCTAATTGGTCTGAGAAGTCCCGTTAATTTCTAAAGAAAAGGAGAGTTTCGATGTTTAACCGACAGACGGCGCGATATGCGCTGAAACAGGGTTTATTACTGACCGGGCTGGCAATGCTATTGCCCTCTTCACTGCTGGCCGAAAACTGGGCCGATCGAATTAATGTCACCGGTTTTATGTCTGCCAAATACCAGCGAGTCAATACCGCAAGTACCGAGAATTATTTCAATGGTGATGTGCTTACCGGTATCAAAAAAGATGGCTCACTTCGTGGCACCATGTTGGGGCTGAACCTGAACTCTAATCTTAGCGAAAAGGTTTCCATGGCAGCGCAGTTTCTTGGCACGCAGGAAGATGAAAATTATTCACTTCACCTTGACTGGGGGTTTATCGTACTGGGGCTCAGTGAGGAAGTGAACCTGCGTTCCGGTAAGATCAAGTTTCCTACTGGTCTTGTCAATGAGTATGTCTCCGTGGGTAATGCCTATCCATGGATTACCCCACCGGCATTATTTTATACCGAGGAGGTGGCAGGGCCTAATACCACGCGTGAAGCCTACAGTGGTGCCAGCCTGTTATGGGAGCACAGCAGTGGTGATATGAATATGAATGTTGATCTCTATGGCGGGGAAATCAGAAGTGAAACCAGGCTGGTGACCAATATGCTGGGTGTAAAGGCACATATTGACTGGGATGAGGAAATCAGTTTCCAGCTCAGTTACTACAGCGGCATTATGCGTAACTCACCGGTTTCAGCTATGGAAAGCCTGCGTCATAAAAATCTGTCATTGGGCATGCAACTGGATATGAACAATATCGTGGGCTATCTGGAATGGGCGGCTAATGATATGAGTCTGCCGGCAATGAATGGTACCACCTGGTACACCACATGGGGTTACCAGTTTGATCGCTGGTTACCACATATTACCTACCAGTACTTTGACAAGGGGCTGGGAACGGCAACACCACAGCAACAGTCTGTTACCACGCTAGGGTTACGTTATGATTTTACTGATAACACGGATATCAAATTTGAATACAGTGTTATCAATACTACCCAGGGCAAGGGGTTGTTTGAAAGTACCCCTGCTTCGTCAGTGAATATGCTGGGTGCCGCCATCGACACAGTATTTTAGGAGGGATGTCAGCATGTTGATAAAGCAGAAAATGAAAATGGTACTGGTTGCTGCAACCCTGTTACTAGCCTTTCCGGCACTTGCCGATATTGTTGTGATTACGAATAAATCCAGCAAGGTCGATTCGCTAACAGCTTCAGAAGTAAAGGATCTTTTTTTACAGAAGAAAAAGCAGTTTCCAGATGGTTCAGATGTTGTACTGG
>JALUTJ010000296.1 GCA_027057985.1 Chromatiales bacterium | reverse complement strand
CCTCAGCCAGTTCCCGATTGCAATCGGCGCAATTACTTTTGCGTATAACATCCCGGGTGTTTCAAATCTGAAATTATCCGAAAAAGCAATTTCCGGTATTCTGCTGGGTGACATCAATTACTGGGATAACAAGATTATCGCTAAAGATAATCCCGGCCTTAAAATGCCACATAAAAAGGTTTTATTCGTACATCGCTCTGACAAGTCAGGAACAACTTTCGGCTTCACTTACTACCTGTCGAAAATGAATTCAACCTGGAAAAAGCGTTTTGGCGCAAAGAAAATTCTTAACTGGCCAATGAAAAACCGAATTGCTGGCAAAGGTAATTTCGGTGTATCTACAGCAATTAAAAACAATGACTATTCAATAGGTTATGTAGATTATGCTGACGCAGTTTCTAACAAGCTGAACATCGCCGAAATTGAGAACAGGGCACATAAATTTGTTGCTGCAAATGCAGAAAGCTTTGCTACTGGCGCAAAATATGCCTCTTTGAATCCAAAAATTGATTTTTATGCCAATATCCAGTATCCAAAATCAGGTTACCCGGTTGTAACGGCAACTTTCGTGCTGGTTCCAAATGAATCTAAGAAGAAAAAAGAAGTGGGTAGTTTTTACCGCTTTGCACTGTCTCATCCTGAAGTCGCATCAAAGCTGGGCTACGTTCCATTACCCCCAAGTGTGGTTGCGAAGGTTGAAAAGTACATGGCTGAAAAAGGCATGAAGTAATCCGCTGAAAGCCGATTTTTATATAGCACAAACTGTTATATAATTCAGCTCCCTTAGCACGTCATTCTCCCCTTTGTTTTTGCAGGAAAACGGGTAGAATAGCGGCGAGGGAGCTTCCTTTTCAGGGAGATGAAAAAAGCGGCAGGATTTTTACTTTAACCACCAGCAGACAGCTTCAAACCGTGGATAAACTATTTCAAATATTAACCCGCATCAGCGCCAGTTTAGTCTTTATTATCCTGGTCGCAACAGCAGTGGTGCTGTATCTCACGGCAAAACCGGCAATTGAGGAATTTGGTCTTGGCTTCGTTTTCGACTCGCGCTGGGCAGTGACCGAAATCCTTGAAAAACCAGCAGAATCTCCGGCCGGTTCTTCTGCAATACCCGCTTCGGATTCAGCCAGCGATACGGGAGTCAGGACAGTGGATACGGCCACCCCGGCAGATGAAGCCCTGGTGATTGACGATATCGACAGTGACGACGAATTTGATGACGATATCGATACCGGTGAAGAATCCGACAGCAATACAAGGGAAATTTATGGTGGTGCCGTTCCGATTGTAGGCACAATATTTTCCACCCTGATCGCGATGATTTTTTCTATCCCGATAGCGATGGGGGTCGCGGTATTTCTTTCAGAAATCGCTAATGAATTTACGGCCTCGATAATTGGTACCGCGATTGAACTACTGGCGGCTATTCCCAGTATCATTTATGGCATGTGGGCCCTGTTCTATTTTGGGCCTTTTATCGCCTCTATTTTTGGTGGAAGCAGTGTTTCACTGCTTGTTGCTGGGCTGGTGCTGGGCATTATGGTTTTACCATTCATGGCAGCCCTGAGCCGTGATGCCATCAACACGACACCTAATGTATTGAAGGAATCAGCCTATGCCATGGGTGCCACCAAGTTTGAAGTAATAAAGGATGTTATTTTTCCCTATGCTAAAACAGGTATAATTGGTTCGGTCATTATCTCGCTGGGACGAGCAATGGGAGAAACAATGGCGGTTGCTTTCGTAATTGGTGGCATATTCAAGTTTGCACAAAAACCAACGGATGCAACGATTTCTGTCCCCGTGGTGCTGGCAAACAACTTTGCTGAATCCAGTGGTATGAGTATGCATGCCCTGTTTTACCTGTCCCTGATCCTGTTTCTGGTGAGTATATTTACAATCTATTTAGCGAAATATTTCTTTCTAAGGAAGCAATCTTAAAATGCGTTTATGGGTTAATAAAGTTGCGATTATATTATCCACTGCTACAGCGCTTTTAGGGCTGTTATTTCTTGGCTGGATATTGTTCACCCTGGTGATCAAGGGTGTATCATCATTATCACCTTATATATTCACCCATGACTTAATTAATAACGGTATTCGTAACCTGTTATGGGGCCAGTTCGTACTGGCCGGGCTTGCCTCGATAATAGGAATTCCAGTTGGCATATTGGCAGGTATTTATCTACAGGAATATGGTAACCATACCCGTTATGCCAACTTTATCCGTGACCTGAGTGATGTAATGATGTCCGCTCCTTCAATTGTCGTAGGTACCTTTATATATGCGGTTATTGTCGTCCCTGTTGGACACACGAATGGCTGGGCCGGTATTGCTGCACTGTTTGTTATGATGCTGCCAATCGTGGTGCGAACCACGGATGATATGTTGAGCCTGGTTCCAATTGAGCTGAGAGAAGCAGGCATTGCCATTGGTGCACCGAAGTATCATGTTATTTTTCATATTATTCTCAAGGCAGCCAAGGTGGGTATTATGACGGGGCTGATTCTTGCATTTGCGCGGATTATGGGTGAAACCGCACCGTTGCTCTATACCAGTGGTTCATCGATATATATGTCCTCGGGGCTTAGTGAAACCTACCCTTCAATGACGGTTTCTATTTATAATCTGGCGACCATGCCAAGTGAGGAACTGGTTGGACTTGCCTGGGCAGCAGCACTCATTCTGACACTGGTTGTGCTGGTGCTGAACCTGCTTGGCCGCTTCCTGATTAAAGATAAAAGGTTGTAGATAAATGTCGAACAAGATGGAAATAAAAAACTTTAGTTTTACCTATAAGAAAGCTAAAGCCCCATCACTCCACCAGGTAACGTTACCGATTAAAGCGAATAAGGTAACGGCGATTATAGGGCCCAGTGGGTGTGGCAAATCAACCCTGCTGAGAAGTATGAACCGTATACATGATCTCTATCCTGGAAATAAGTATGAGGGTGAAATACTGTTATATCACGAAGAAAAGCAGCCACAGAATATTCTTGATATCAAGAAGGAAAATGAATTTATAGAATTGCGGCAAAAGGTAGGTATGGTCTTCCAGAAACCGACACCTTTCCCCATGTCGATTTTTGATAATATTGCCTATGGCCTTCGTTTAACAGGTTTAAAAAACAGGTATAAATTACACGAGCAGGTCGAGAAAGCACTGCGTGATGTTGCACTTTGGGATGAAGTCAAAGATCGATTACATGATGATGCTCGCGGTTTATCAGGTGGACAGCAGCAACGTCTATGTATTGCCAGAGTAATTGCACTAAAACCGGATGTGCTTTTATTTGATGAGCCGACTTCAGCACTGGACCCGCTATCCACACTGGCTATCGAAGAAATGATCTTTGAGCTGAAAAAGAATTATACCATTACGATTGTTACTCATAATATGCAGCAGGCTTCACGCGTTTCTGAATACACCGCATTTATGTATCTCGGTAACCTTGTTGAATACGATACAACAGAGACAATCTTTATTCGTCCGAATAAAAAACAGACAGAAGATTATATTACCGGTAAATTTGGATAATGCCGGATATAATTTTCTATCAGGCAGATATTAATCTGAGAAAATCCTGAAGTTTGTTTTTATCATCAGTATCTACTTTATCAATCCTGGATTGTAAAATTTCTTTTGCTTTATCGGCCTGATCCAGGTGATCCCAGAGTATTCTTGCTTCCAGTAATGAGCATTCAACCAGGTTGACATGGCTGTTGTATTTTTTCTCGGCATCTTTCACCAGCTGATAAGCAATTTTATATTCATGAAAAG
>JALUTJ010000295.1 GCA_027057985.1 Chromatiales bacterium | reverse complement strand
CGTGTCAGTAAAAAGAAACGTCGTGGCATCAAGCTGAAAAATATTGGACATAAACAAGAGAAAAAAGATGATGAAAAATAGAAGTATGGTTATCACGTTACTCACAATGGTTTCATTATCATTGCCAGGTTCACAGTTGCTTGCAGCAGATAATATGAATAAAGATGCTCAGGATAGTGCTGAGTTACCACCTCCGCCTGCTGGTCCTTACCGTTCAAATAATTTTATAGCGAGGCAACAGCCTGCAGCGAAAAAAACAACGCCGCAGAAGAAGGCAAAACAACAGGCGAAGGCAGATAAAAAACAGAATAATGTCGTGGCACAGGCTGTTTCACCACAGGCCGCATGGCAATCACGCATGCAACAACCGCCTGTACCGGCTTATCAGCTACCGCTAAATCCGCAAATGAACAGGCCATCTCAGGCACCGATGCAGCCACCGGCATGGCGCGCACCTGCTCAGCTGCCGCGCTGGAATATGCCTCCCCGGCAGATGCAACAGCCGCCTGCATGGCGTCCGGCATCACCGGCAAATAATTATAAGCCGCCAATGCCGCCACGCTGGAACCCGGCGCCGCAACCACCACGGCAGGCGCAGCCACCAGCGTGGGTGCAGCAACAACAGAAACAGGCTATGAATCAGTACCGTCAACCACAACCACCGCGCTGGCGAGGACAGGCAATGCCGCGACCGCAGTGGGCTAACCCGCCTCGTAGCAATCAGCCGGTGCAGCCACCACGGCCAAATCAACATCAGCAGGGCATGCCACAACCACGCTGGGTTAAACCGCAGGTGCCCGAGTGGGTTAAAAATCCGCCCTATGGGCCAAAACCACCGGCATGGGTTGTCAACCCGCCACGGTATCCGGTTTATCCCTACGCCGGACCAGCCAAGTGATAAGGCGTAATGAATAAAGTGATTGTGATGGGAGCAGTTAAGATGAATCTGAACAAAACAAAATCATTAGCAGGAAAATACCATTATACCTTTTATATGGTTATGGGCATGGTCTTGATGCTGGTTATGCCGTCGTTGATGGCAGATTCATTGACGTATTCCCCGGATCAATGGCCGCGGCGCTGGAACAGACTGATACAGCAAACCAGCTTACAGGATCAGTTAAATGGTCATATTAGCACAGCAAGACCACAAGCCCGGTCGCGATCATGTTCCTGCAATCAGCCGCCGCGACATAGCCGGGTATGGGGTGTTGTGCCATCTGCAGGAAAAAAATCCCGCCGCAGTACCCGGCCGGATTACAGTCTTACCACGGAGCGAACTACACCGTATGCAGCAGCGAACTATCCGGGTTATGGCTATGGCGCAGCATATCCATCGGTTTACGGTAATCCGTATATAAACCCGGTTATTGCACCGGGGCTGGCTGCACCCGCGATACCGGCAGGGGTTTATCCCTTTGTAACGCCATTGCTCGGGGCGCCGTATCTGGGTGGCGTACCTTATTACCCATCGGTAATGCCAGT
The DNA here is from genome assembly GCA_027057985.1 of Chromatiales bacterium. GTDB lineage: Bacteria > Pseudomonadota > Gammaproteobacteria > UBA6429 > Thiohalophilaceae > JAGLTQ01. Next base: position 2,301 of record JALUTJ010000295.1, on the reverse strand, counting down.
ACCGGGTTATGTCTGGTGAGATGAGCGAGGTAAAGAAAAAGAACAGTCGGGCAAGGATCATGACTGATTCCTGTCCACCTGTAAGTTAATCGATGTAACACTCGGCATTGATGACTTTTAAATAGTAACGAGTGAAGGCGGCATGGTTTTACCATGTCAATGTATTACCTTCTAAAACATGAGGGAGAAGGGAAATGAAAAACGTACGTAAAATAATGGGCATTATGGCACTTGCTGCCGTTGTTTCATTACCGTTTACCGCCGCCGAAGCCTGGTGGGGGCCCTGGGATAATGGCTGGGGCAACAATGGCTGGGGAAATAACGGCTGGGGCAACAATGGTAATGGCTGGGGCAACGGCTGGGGCGATGGCAACATGTCCTTCAGCATGGGTGGCCGTGGCAATGCCTATGGTAATGCTTATGGCAATAATAATGGCTACTACAATGGCTATTATAACGGCTATAACAACTACTATGGTGGACCTGGATACTATGGTGCACCGGGTTATTATGCGCCACCACCTCCACCAGCAGGCTACTATGGTCGTCCATATTATGGTCCTTATGGTCCGGCCCAGGCAGCACCTGCTGCACCTGCCACTCCGGCAAAATAAGTGAATTTTCGGGTTTGAGTTATTCAAACACGGGTAGCTCAAATCCGAAACACTTTTTAACTTGAACAGGACAGATGTTATGAATGCACTTATAAAATCAGGATTAGTGATATCTGGTTATATTATTGCTTTTTCAGTACAGGCGTTTGAAGTTGCAAGAGAATTTTCAGCCGAAGCGGTACAGAACATTCCAGGCCGTTCGCCAACGTTTGTAAAAATGTTTGTCAGCAAAAAAGCAGTACGTACCGAATCCATGGTAAACGGTAATATGCTGGTTGAAATTGTTTTTCCAGATAAGAACAGGCGAGTATTACTTGATCAGGCAAGAAAAACCTGGACAGAACAAAAAACTTTACCTGTAAAAAAAGACAAAAACAGGAAAAGTAAAAATTCGCCCTGTGCCAGAATGGCTAACGCGGTCTGCAAAAAACTGGGCAGGGAAAAAATCAATGGCCGTAGCGCAGTGAAATGGGAAATGACCATGCAGCGAAATGGCCATAAGATAAAAAGCCTGCACTGGCTCGACAGTAAATATCACCTGCCATTACGTGAGCAATTTCCGGATGGCACATTGTCGGTAATGACATTACTGGGCAAGGAAAAAATAAACGGACGCAAAACCGAAAAATGGCGCTTTAGTGCCAGTCGTCCCGATGGCAAAAAAGTTGAATCATTGCAATGGTATGACCCGGCACTGAAGATGGTTATTCGTGAAGCGCTGCCGGGTGGCTATGTCAGGGAATTAAGGAATATCAAAATTAAAAAACAGAAAAAAAGTCTGTTTCGTGTTCCCAAAGACTACAAAAAAGAAGAATTTCCAAACCTGAGCCAGCTGCCGCAACAGCTGGAAAGGACACGGTGAAAGCGTGATTACGGTAATAGCAAACCTGAAAGGTGGCTCCGGTAAGAGCACGGTGACATTTAATCTTGGTCTCTGGCTACAGATGAAAGGACAGCCGGTCGTAGCCTATGATCTCGATCCACAGCAGACACTTTCTGATGTTGCAGAGGTCCGGCGTGAAGAAGGTTATACGCCACCATTACAGGTGAACCAGCCACGTGAAACGCTGATGGATGACATGCAGTACCATCCGCAAAACACACAGGTGCTGGTTGATGTCGGCGCCTCCAATATGGATGCCATGCGACAGGCTTTGACGGTTGCGAACCGGATTATTATACCGGTACCACCAAGTCAACCCGATGTCTGGGCAACGCAGCGGTTCCTTGAAATTGTCAATGAATTGTCTTTGGCGACGAACCCAGAGATGCGGGTTTTTGTTAACCGCGCCGATACTCATCGAGCAGTAAGAGAGTCGGATGAAACCGAGGAAGTTCTGCGCCAGCTACCCGGGGTGGGGCTGGTAGAGCAGCGCCTGTATCAGCGCACAGTTTACCGGCGTTCCTTAAGTGAAGGGATGTCGATATTTGAAATATCGAAGAGAAGCAAGGCGGTAGAAGAATTTAATAACTTTGCCGCTATCCTGTACCCAAATTTGTAAATTTTATATATGTAAAGAATAAGGAAGCCGTTATGAGAATATTGCGCCATATTTTAAGTCACCTGTTCCTGATCCTGTTTCTTGTAACGGTTGTTGGCATGTTCTATTACCGTGGCATGCTGTTTCCTGCTCATGTTGTGGAACGTATAAACGGCCTGGTTGAAAAGTTTTATCCACCCGCGGTA
>JALUTJ010000294.1 GCA_027057985.1 Chromatiales bacterium | reverse complement strand
CATTGGCCCACTTGCCGCGCATCTGTCTTAATGCCGCCTGCAATACCTTTTGTGCCGGACGTTCCTTGCTGCGTAACTGCGCCAGCAGGTAAAGCATGCCACCTTCGGGATGCCGGGTATCCTTCATCAACAGACGTACCACTTCATCTTCGCGGTGATTGATAAGCAAAATACGAGCCCGCAACAGTCGGTCTTCGATATTATTACTCTGATAGTCCTGGTAATAACGCTGTGCGGCGAGCAGGGCATCTTCCATTGCATTATCGACCAGATAACTGCGTATCACCCGCTTCTGCCACTGTGGCAGCCATTTTAACAGCTGTGTTTCATCTAGCCTGCGCTCGTTCTGCCAGATTAATTTCTGCAACACCTGCCGTGCCTGTTGTCCCTGCCGCAGGGTCAGCAGTGCATCAACCTGTTTTAGTCTGGCCTGAAAATAAAAGTCATCGGGGAGTTCAAAATCGTAATCGGCAACGCGCTGTTGTAACACCTGCCAGCGTTTACCGAGCTCATAAATCTGCAGGCGCTCGCGTTCCCATTGTAACCAGTCTTCACTGGCCTGCTGGTAATCGATGTTCTGCTGTTGTTCATCGATAGATTGAAGTGCAAGGGAAACGGCACCGGTTTCAGCGATACGTCTTACCTGCTCGATATCGGAGTCGGCAACACTCGCGATCAGTACGCCAGGAAACAATAAAAACAGGGCAGACACAAAAAACGGGCAGCACCATCGTGCTGCCCGTTTATTCATCATGCTTAGCTTGTCCGTAAGCAAACTGGTAACGTTCAAATCGAAAAACTTAGTTAAGTTTTTCCTTGATACGTGCAGCCTTACCTTGCAGTTCACGCAGATAATAAAGCTTGGCACGACGAACATCACCACGACGCTTGACCTTGATGCTGTCAACGGCAGGGCTGTAAGTCTGGAAGACACGTTCAACACCTTCACCATGTGACATCTTGCGCACTGTGAAAGATGAATTCAGACCACGGTTACGGATACCGATAACAACACCTTCAAAGGCCTGTAAACGTTCACGTGTACCTTCTTTAACCTTAACCTGAACAACAACGGTATCACCCGGCGCAAAAGACGGAATGTCCTTGTTCATTTGTTCTTTTTCAAGTTGTTCGATGATATTGCTCATGCTTGTCTCCAAACTCTCGTGAGTTTCTTTAATAATTAACTGCTTTCATATTCACGGATAAACTCCGCCAATAAATCCTGTTGTGCCTGAGACAGGGTTAGTTTCTCAAGCAAATCCGGTCGTCGTAACCAGGTTCGACCCAGCGCCTGTTTCAAACGCCATGTCTCGATGTTGCTGTGATTACCACTTAACAAAACATCAGGTACTGCCATGCCATCCAGTACTTCCGGACGTGTGTAATGCGGCGTATCCAGCAGGCCGTTCATAAAGGAATCCTGCTGTGCCGAGTCCGCGTGGCCAAGAGCCCCGGGAACCAGCCGGGTTACCCCGTCGATCACCACCATGGCAGCCAGTTCACCGCCGCTGATAACGTAGTCGCCTATCGACCACTCTTCATCAACTTCGGTTTCTATGAGTCGTTCATCGATACCTTCGTAACGACCACATAATAAAATCATCTGCTGGTTTTCTGCCAGCTGCTGTAGACCCTGCTGGTCCAGCTTGCGTCCCTGGGGCGAGAGGTAAATGACCTTTGCCTTGCCAGCGAGCTTTTCTCTGGCCGCCCTGATCGCTTTTCTCAGGGGCTCAACCATCATTACCATACCGGGACCACCGCCATATGGACGATCATCGACCGTGTTATGCCGGTCATCGGTAAAGTCGCGGGGATTGACCGTCCCCAGCCGGACCAGTCCCTTCTGGATGGCCCTTCCTGTCACACCATTGTCTGACAGGGCAGTAAACATTTGCGGGAAAAGCGTCACCACTTCAATCTGCATGGTTTATCTTCTCTCCTGCCAGCGGTGCGCTTTCGCCAAATAGCTGTTTCAAATACCAGTACAGTTAAAAGTTTAAAAAATCACACCCAGAGTAATGTAACTGGAGGTCATTCAGCTGTTGCCGATCAAGACACGCCGTAAATACATCCCTGCGGCCCACGGTCTTGATCGACAACAGCTTTCTACCTCCTGCTAAACTTCTTTTAGCTGAAAGTATACTGGTATTTGGAACACTTAATTTAAAAATCCGCGTCCCAGTCAACCTGGATAATGCCCTGTTCGCTATCAACCTCGTGGACAATACCATCTGTTAGAAAAGGTATCAGCCGTTCACGTGGCTTACCTTTTTTACCATCCTCTGCCCGAACGACCATGACATCGTTGGCGCCGGTTTCAAACAGGGAAATCACTTTTCCCAGTGCTTCGCCCTGCAGGTTGACCACGTTCATGCCCTGCAGGTCACTCCAGTAATACTCACCCTTTTCCGTGGCGGGTAACTGGCTGCGCCTGATCGCAATTTGTGATCCGATCAGTTCTGCCGCCCTGTCACGGTCACTGATGCCGGATAAACTGGCGACCACACCCTTGCCGTGGGCCCTGCCATCGAGCAGTTCAAATTCCTGCCACTGGCCGTCTTTTTTTAAAAACCAGGGTGAATAACTGAGAATATTTTCCCGGGGTTCGGTACTGGAATAAATTTTCATCCAGCCTTTGACCCCGAACAGACCATTAATCTTGCCTACGGGTACCCACTTTTCTTCATCAGCACTCATAAGCTATCCCGGCAAACCCCGAAGGCCTTACCGGGAAACCTGCCACCTTAAGCAGCAGACTTCTGGTTTTGTTTCAGTAAACCCGCAACACGCTCAGAAACCTGTGCGCCCTGAGATAACCAGTGATCAACACGGTCAGTTTTAATATCCAGGCGAACTTCCTGGCCTTTGGCGACAGGGTTAAAGAAGCCAAGGCGTTCGATGTAACGGCTGTCACGGCGACTGCGGCTGTCAGTAACGACAATATGATAAAAAGGACGCTTTTTTGCGCCACCACGAGCTAAACGAATGGTTACCATTGCGCGATTTTTCCTCGAAAAAACTTAAAATTCAGGCCATTTTTGTGCAAAAAATAACCCGCTCACGTAAGACGGCGCATTTTACTAGAAAATATAGAAAAGTGAAGGGTTTAGTGGCTATTTTGAGTGAAAATCTCGGCTTTATTCCCAAATCAGCATTTTTCGCCCGGCCGTCTTTACATCATCCCCGGCGGAAACTGCCCCTTGAGCCCACGCATCATTTTTGCCATGCCGCCACCCTTCATTTTCTTCATCATTTTCTGCATCTGGGTGAACTGCTTCAGCAGGCGATTTACGTCCTGCACCTGCAGGCCGCAACCGGCGGCAATACGCTTTTTACGCGATCCCTTGATAATGTCGGGAAAACGGCGCTCTTTTGGTGTCATGGAGTTGATAATCGCTTCAAGATGCGCCATCTGCCTGTCATTGACCTGGTCCATGGCCCCCTTGGGGATATTAGGCAGACCGGGTAGCTTGCCCATCAGGCTGGCGATCCCGCCCATGTTTTTCATCTGCACCAGCTGATCACGAAAGTCCTCGAGATCAAAACCTTTGCCTTTTTTCAGCTTTTTCGCCAGTTTTTCGGCCTTGGCCTGGTCCATGCTGCTTTGCGCTTCCTCGACCAGGCTGAGAACATCGCCCATGCCAAGAATCCGCGAGGCAATCCGGTCCGGGTAGAACGGCTCCAGTGCGGTGGTTTTCTCACCGACACCGATAAACTTGATCGGTTTGCCGGTGATATAGCGGGTAGAAAGTGCAGCACCGCCACGGGCATCACCATCGGTCTTGGTGAGAATCACCCCGGTCAGTGGCAGTACA
>JALUTJ010000293.1 GCA_027057985.1 Chromatiales bacterium | reverse complement strand
ACGATCTGCTGGATGCAGATTACCTGGCGTACATGCTGAAGTATGATTCAGTGCACGGTCGTTTCGCCGGTACTGTAGAAGCAGGCGACGGTTGCATGATCGTTGACGGCAAGGAAATTCGTCTCACAGCAGAACGTGATCCAGCTGATCTGAAATGGGGTGATGTTGGTGCTGATATCGTTATCGATTCAACCGGTTTCTTCCTCACCGAAGAAGGCTGTCAGAAGCACATCGATGCCGGTGCAAAGAAAGTTGTTATGTCTGCACCTTCTAAAGATGGAACCCCAATGTTCGTATACGGTGTAAACCATGAAACTTATGCAGGTCAGTCTATCGTTTCTGCCGCTTCATGTACGACTAACTGTCTGGCGCCTGTTGCCAAGGTTATCAATGACAAGTGGGGCATCAAGCGTGGTCTGATGACTACTGTACACGCAGCAACTGCAACCCAGAAGACTGTTGACGGTCCTTCACAGAAAGACTGGCGCGGTGGTCGTGGTATCCTGGAAAACATCATTCCTTCTTCAACCGGTGCTGCTAAAGCAGTAGGTGTTGTACTGCCAGAACTGAATGGCAAGCTGACTGGTATGGCTTTCCGTGTACCAACTTCAGACGTATCTGTTGTTGACCTGACCGTAGAGCTGAACAGCGAAGCTTCATACGATGATATCTGTGCAGCAATGAAAGATGCTTCAGAAAATGGTGACATCTCCAAAACTCTGGGTTACACCGACGAGAAAGTGGTTTCAACTGACTTCCGTGGCGTAGGTTTCTCATCAATCTTTGATGCAGAAGCAGGTATCGCGCTGGATGGTACTTTCGTTAAGCTGGTTAGCTGGTACGATAACGAGTACGGTTATACGTGTAATATGATGCGCTTTGTCGAGCACGTAGCCGCAAATTAAGCGAATCTTTTTCCCGCTGGCGGCGTTGCTGTCTAATTTTAAAATGCACACGTACTATTTGTACGCTCCGCTTTTAAAATCAGCCAGCGCCTTGCCAGCAGAAAAAATCTTTCGCTTAATTCCACTTTGAATTTCTGAGTGGAAAAGAAAACGGGAGTGATGCTCAACCTGTATACTGCAGGTTGGGCTTCAAACCCCCTGAAAATATTTTATTGATGGACACTGTGAGTCCAGAAAAATAAACAGCGCACAAATAAATAGTTTTACATATGTGATTTGGTGCTGGGTACAGATAGTAACAATAAAGATTAAACGCAAAAGTGTGGATATTATTCAAAATATTTTGCGAACTTTGGCATTCTCTGCGTCTTTGCGTTTAATCTTTAAATGTTTTAGGAGTTCTAAATGTCTTTTATCAAATTAACCGATCTTGATCTTGCCGGTAAACGCGTTCTGATTCGTGCTGATTTAAATGTTCCTGTTAAAGATGGCAAAGTAACCTCTGATGCACGTATTACTGCATCCATGCCTACCATCGAGCACTGCATGAAAGCCGGTGCAAAGGTAATGGTGATGTCTCACCGTGGTCGTCCTGAAGAAGGCAAGGCTGACGAAGAAAATTCAATGGCACCCATTGCGGCTGATATGTCTGCCAAGCTGGGTAAGGATGTTCGCCTGATCAAAGATTACCTCGAAAACGCACCGGAAGTTGCTGAAGGCGAAGTGGTGCTACTGGAAAATGTTCGCTTCAATGCCGGTGAGAAGAAAGACGATGAAGCGCTGGCGAAAAAATACGCTGCGCTGTGTGATGTCTTTGTCATGGATGCCTTTGGTACCGCGCACCGTGCCCAGGCTTCTACACATGGTGTTGGTATCTACGCACCGGTTGCCTGTGCCGGCCTGTTACTTTCTGAAGAACTGGACAGTCTCGCCAAGGCGCTGGCAAATCCTGCTCGTCCAATGGTGGCTATCGTCGGTGGTTCCAAGGTTTCTACCAAGTTAACCGTACTGGAAGCGCTGTCTGAGAAGGTAGACCAGCTGGTAGTAGGCGGAGGTATCGCCAATACCTTTATCAAGGCCATGGGTTACAACGTCGGTAAATCGCTTTGTGAAGATGACCTGGTCGATACTGCCAAAGCACTGTATGAAAAGATGAAAGAACGCGGTGCTAATATTCCTATTCCTACCGATGTGGTATGTGGTAAGGAATTCTCTGAGGATGCCGAGGCAACCTTGAAGAAAGTTGAAGATGTTGCCGATGACGATATGATTTTCGATATCGGTCCTGATTCTGCGAAAGAGCTGGCAGATATTATCGCTGAAGCAGGTACAATCGTCTGGAACGGGCCGGTGGGTGTATTTGAATTCGATCAGTTCGGTGAAGGTACTAAAACTGTTTCTATGGCAATTGCCGATGCCAAAGGCTTCAGCCTGGCCGGTGGTGGTGACACTATCGCGGCAATTCAGAAATACAATATTTATGACAAGGTCTCTTATATCTCAACTGCTGGTGGTGCTTTCCTCGAATACCTCGAAGGCAAGACTTTACCTGCTGTTGCCATGTTAGAAGAACGTGCAAAAAAATAAGCGAGAATAAATTTTAAAAAATGAGACGTACAAAAATTATTGCAACACTGGGCCCTGCCACGAGCGATGCCAAAATGCTGGATCGCATCATCGAGGCAGGGGTCGATGTTGTTCGTATTAATTTCTCTCATGGTAATCATCAGGAACACATAGAACGCGCTGAAAAAATTCGTAACCGTGCTCGCGCTCATGGCCGGCAGATCGGTGTCTTGTGTGACCTGCAGGGCCCCAAGATTCGTATCGAGCGTTTCAAGGATGGCAAGGTCACCATTAAAGATGGTGAAGCCTTCATTCTCGATACCGCGATGGATCCCAATGCGGGAACTGCAGAACGTGTTGGCATGGCCTACAAGGAGCTGCCGGAAGACGTCAAACGGGGTGACACACTATTACTCGACGATGGCCGCATCAGCCTCTGGGTTGATGATGTACATGGCACCGAGGTACGTTGCCGGGTTGTCGTCGGTGGTGAACTTTCTGATCGCAAGGGGCTGAACAAGATGGGGGGCGGTCTTTCTGCACCTGCATTGACCCACAAAGATCGTGAAGACATCAAGGTAGCGGCCGAAATGAAGGCAGACTACCTTGCGGTATCTTTCCCGGTCAGTGCCGAGGATATCCATGAAGCCCGTAACCTGATGAAGGCCGCGGGTGGTCATGCCGATATTATTGCCAAGATTGAACGTGCCGATGCACTGGATCACGTTGAAGAAATTATCGAAGCCTCTGATGTGATTATGGTTGCTCGTGGCGACCTCGGTGTGGAAATCGGTGATGCCGCCTTACCACCGGTGCAGAAGCAGTTGATTCAGACCGCGCGCAAGATGAACCGTATCGTTATTACAGCAACGCAAATGATGGAATCCATGATATACAGTCATATTCCAACACGCGCAGAAGTATTTGACGTTGCCAACGCGGTACTCGATGGTACCGATGCAGTAATGCTTTCAGCAGAAACGGCCAGTGGTAAGTATCCGGATAAGGCGATTGAAGCCATGGATCGAATTTGCCTGGTAGCCGAAAAACAGCGTGTTGCCAAGCGTTCCGATCATCGTATCGATTCGCACTTTTCCCGTATCGATGAAGCCATTGCCATGGCCTCGATGTACACGGCTAATCACCTTGGAGTGAAGGCAATTGCATCATTAACCGAATCAGGTTCTACTCCACGCTGGATGTCACGTATCAGTTCCGGCATCCCGATTTATGCGCTGACCAAGTATGTGGAAACCCGGCGCAAGGTCACCCTGTTCCGTGGTGTTTACCCGGTCAGTTTTGAAGTTGCACCGGATGAAGATCGCGCCACGGTGATGAAAGAAGCCGTAGATGAATTATTACGTCGTGGAGCGGTACGTGATGG
>JALUTJ010000292.1 GCA_027057985.1 Chromatiales bacterium | reverse complement strand
ATAGCAACCCCGTTACAGTACAAAACAGTGACCAGCTTGATGGACGTCTGGATGATGTCCGTATCTATAATCATGAACTCAGTCAAACTGAAGTCAGCACACTTTACGGTCTGGTTGCTAACTGGACAATGGATGACTGTAACCTGAGCTCAGCCGGTGATATCAAGGATGTTAGCGGTAATGGTATCAACGCTAATCCAGTCAATGGCATTACTACGGCTACAGGTAAAATTTGTACCGCACTATCTCTAGACGGGGTGAATGATTATGCTGAGGTCCCGTATACAAATGCTCTTGATCTCCCGAATACATTAACAGTTATGGCCTGGATCCGGCCACGCTCAATCCCATCCAGTGGCCTTAAATCTATTGTCTCCAAGGATGAGAATTATGAATTTCATATTGATTCCTCAGGTAGAATCTACTGGTGGTGGAACAATAGCGCTGGAAATACTCGTTCTTTTACTTCTACCACGACCATACCCACCAACACCTGGACTCATGTTGCGATTGTCTATGAACCAGGCAGCCAGCGAATTGTTATCAATGGCGTCGAACGCGGCACCCGAAATTATAATGAAACACTTCTCACCAATACCGATCCTTTACATATTGGTGCAGATCAGTTCTTTGCAGGACGTGAATTTGATGGTCTAATCGATGAAGTACGGATTTATCGGCGCGCACTCCCAACCGAGGAAATTAACGGTTATTATAATAATCCCGATCCAACTAATCGTAGCTGTCCCTCTTGCGGTAGTAGTGCTCAGAATCTCATTATTTCTACTGATCAGACTGAAACTCTTGGCAGCTTAACATTTTCTGATGGCTCACTGGCTGAATATAATGCTACCTTAAATAGCGCATCTTTATATTTTAATGAAAATCTTTTCTCTGCTAATGAAGACATCAATGCGGTTCATGTTCTTGCCAATGGTGTGATTATCCTGTCAACTACCGGGAATGCAACTCTTGGTGGCCTCTCTTTTGGAGATGATGACCTGGTTGCTTATGACCCTTCTACCGATACTGCTACGCTCTATTTCGATGGTGGTGCTAATTTCAGCAATGGCAATGAAGATATTGATGCTGTTCATATTCTGGATGATGGTCGAATTATATTATCAACGACAGGAAATGCCAGACTGGGAGGTTTAAATTTTGGAGATGATGACCTGGTAGCCTATGATCCGGTCACTAAAACTGCAAGCCTTTACTTCGATGGTGGTAACCTGTTTAGTAATACAAATGAAGATGTCGATGGCGTTTATATTATGTCAAATGGTCATATTCTTCTTTCAACAACAGGTTCTGCTACTTTGGCCGGGACAACTTTTAGTGATGGCTCAATAGTAGAATATGATCCTGTTGCTAATACTGCTTCTGTTTATTTTGATGAAAATAGATTTTCTGGCAATGCTGATATTAATGCATTAACCCTGAAGCCTGTCTCTACCCCATTTCATCATCTAGAATTTATTCATGATGGTAACGCTGTCACCTGTAACGCGGAAGATATCACAGTTAAGGCCTGCGCCAATGCGAACTGTACAACACCGCTTTATCCAAATATTGTTTCTGTTACATTATCACCAACTGGCTGGGTAAGTGGTGACAGCAAGACATTTACCGGCTCGGCAAATTACAGATTAAAACATACTGTTGCAGAAACGGTGACACTCAGCACCAGCAGCATTAGTCCCACACCTTCAAACGCCAATGTCTGCAAAGACAGCGCCGGTAATGTGATCAGCTGTGATCTCGTTTTTAGCAGTAGTGGCTTTATTTTTAATAATGAAACGGATGGCAATACTACCATACCTGTGCAGTTATCGGGCAAACCCTCTGATACGGGTTATAATGCTAAAACGATTACCCTGCAGGCGGTACGTGCCTCAGACAATGATCCGTCTCAGTGTCTTCCTGCTTTCCAGAATCAAACCCTGAATATTGATTTTGCCGCAGAATGTAAGAATCCATCCAGTTGTATTGCAGGGAAACTTTTTAACCTCACCAGTGCGACAGTAACGGGTGACCTGACAGCAACCAATAATGATAATGGTGCTGCGGGTAGTAGTAGTTATGATACTCGTTCGATTGCCTTTGATGCTAACGGTAAGGCAACAATTAGCTTCACCTATCCAGAAGCAGGCGCTATGGAATTACATGCCCGTCATAATATCCTGCTGGCAGATGGTACTACCCCTTCAGGTAACTATATGTCAGGCAGTGCCTCTTTTGTCGTTCGCCCCTTTGCCTTTTATACCACTATCACTGGTAATCCGGCAGCAAGCAGTGCCGCCGGTTCAGCCTTTACCACGGCAGGTACTGACTTCACCGTTAACGTACGCGGTGTTGCCTGGCAGCAGGCGGATGATGATGGTAATCCATCCGGTACCGCCAATGATGGTATTGCCGATGGTCATGAAGCTACCGACACTAACCCTGCAAATAATGCGGATCTATCGGATAATACCGTCACCTTAAACTATGGTCAGGAAAGTACAATAGAGCAGGTCGTCCTTAACTCACTGCTCAATCAACCTTCACCCGGTACCGATCCTGGGCTTGGTGATTCTTCCGCCAATGGCCGCCGTATTACCAGCTTTAATATCGCAAATGGTACAGGCAGTTCTTCAACCATTAATTTCCCCGAGGTGGGCATTATCGAAATATATTCAAACGTAAACGATGGCGATTATCTCGGCATCGGTGCCACCGAAACGGCAAAACTCCTTGGTCGCAGTAGTTATGTTGGACGTTTTTATCCGCACCATTTTGAAACCCTGGTTACCCACGGCTGTAGTGGTGGTTCCAGCTTTACTTATTCCGGTCAACCATTCACGGTTACTGCTTACGCCCGCAATCTTTTCAATGCTACCACACAAAATTACCGTGATGCCTTTGCCTTTGGCACCGCGCTATCGGATGCCACTGTTCCAGCTACCGCCAATGGCAGCTTTAGCAATAATAGTATTACCTCGTTCACTGCTGGAATTGGTACACAGTCAACGATTAGCTATACTTTTAACAGTAAAGAAACCGAGCCCTATAACCTGGCGATACGCGCCACCGATACGACTGATACCGCTATTTCTTCAAATGGCTATACTGAAGGCAGTACCGAGATTCGTAGTGGTCGCACCCGGGTACAAAATACCTTTGGCTCAGAGCTGGTTGATCTGGCCGTTACCGCTGGCGTTGAATACTATACCTCGGGCGATTTTGCAGTGAATACGGCTGATACCTGTACTACCATCGATGTTGTGCTCTCCGATATTGGTACTGATCCGATAACTCTGGGAACCGGTAATGGACAAACCTGTCTCTGGGATGATGCAGGCAATAGTATTGGCACGACGGACTTCACCTGTACCGCTGATGCCAGTAAACCCCAGTTTAGCGAACCACCTTCGAGTGGCAGCTTTAATATCAATCTCAAGGCACCGGGTGCGGGTTTTACCGGTGATATTGGTGTCAGTCTGACATCCCCTGCCTGGTTAAAGTTTGACTGGGATGGTGATGGCAATCATGACAACGATCCACTCGGGACGGCCTCGTTTGGTATTTACCGTGGTGATGATCGGATTATTCACTGGCGTGAGGTTTTCTAGCGGCGCGTTCTAATTAGCTGTTCCAAATACCTAGCCAGTTTAAAGACTTAAAATGTAATTTTGCTCATTGTAAACAGAGGTACTTCAGCCATTGCCGATCAAGACACGCCGTAAATACTTTCTTTGTTACGCCTCCAGCTCCACAAAGAAAGTCCAGGTCGCACCTCCCTGTGCTCCCGTTCGTTTCGTTAGTAACAAAACTCACCCCTGTAGGCTCGGGGGCCGCCTTGACCGCCAGGGATGGCGGAAATGCAACAGGATTGTCTGGAACAATCCTTGCCCCTGCGGCCCACGGTCTTGATCGACAATGGGCTTTCTACCTCCTAAACTCTTTCATTAGCCTTCAGTGAACAGGTATTTAGAACAACTAATTACACGCTGTCTTCCATTCCCAGCTCTTTGATCTTGCGTGTCAGTGTGTTTCGTCCACAACCGAGCAGACGTGCGGCATCCTGTCGTCGTCCACCTGCGGCATGTAGTGCAGCCTGGATCAGCACTCTTTCAAAATCGGGTGTCGCCTTGTCGAATAGATCTTTTTCGCCATTTGCCAGTTGCCGCTCCGCCCAGTGCTGTAATACTTTGACCCAGTCATCACTCATCTGAGTCGTGGATTCTTTTTTCAGTAATTCCGGTGGCAGATCATCAATATGCACTTCCTGTCCCGGTGCCATTACGGTAAGCCAGCGACAGGTGTTCTGTAACTGGCGCACATTGCCTGGCCAGTCCAGACTGCTCAGAAAAGCCAGGGACTCTTCATCCAGCGTTTTTGGTTCCATATTCAGTTCTGCTGCGGCATTTTGCAGAAAGTGCTTGACCAGCAGGCCAATATCTTCGCGTCGCTCACGCAATGCCGGGATATGGATGCGAATCACATTCAGACGGTGGAAGAGATCTTCACGGAACTCACCGGCTTCCACTCGTTCTTCCAGGTTCTGATGTGTTGCCGCGATAATACGAACATCCACTTTTACCGGGCTATGTCCACCCACCCGGTAAAACTCACCATCGGCCAGCACACGAAGCAGGCGAGTCTGTAATTCAGCTGGCATATCACCGATTTCATCGAGGAACAATGTGCCGCCGTCTGCCTGTTCAAACCGGCCCTTTCGTGCGGCCTGCGCCCCGGTAAAGGCACCCTTTTCATGCCCAAAAAGTTCGGATTCCAGTAAATCACGTGGTATCGCCGCCATGTTCAGAGCAATAAAGGCATTATCTGCCCGTGGACTGTGGCGATGTAATGCTTCGGCAACCAGTTCTTTACCCGTTCCTGATTCACCATTAATCAACACCGTAATATTTGATCGTGACAGGCGGCCAATGGCACGAAACACTTCCTGCATCGAGGGGGCTTCACCGATAATTTCTTTTTCCTGCATTTCCTCGGCCGGCTGCTCCTTTGCCACTTCATGGTAATGCCTGACAGCACGGCGCGTCAGCTCTACCGCTTCATCGATATCAAACGGTTTCGGCAGGTATTCAAATGCACCACCTTCATAGGCGGATACCGCGCTATCGAGATCAGAATGTGCCGTAATAATGATAACGGGAAGGTCTGGATGTTTTGCATGAACCTTGTCGAGCATGGAAAGACCATCCATACCCGGCATACGCACATCACTGATAATTGCATCCGGCTGGTTACGTTCCAGCGCACGCATAACACTGTCTGCTTCTTCGAATGTACGTACATCCATGTCGGCCTTGCTTAAGGCTTTTTCCAGTACCCAGCGTATTGAACGATCATCATCGACAACCCAGATACTGTCCTTGTTTGTATTAATACCCATGTTATTGCTTTACCTTTTCTCTATCTGATCGGTAGTATGACTGAAAATACAGTTCGTCCTGCTTCACTCTCACATTCAATTAAACCATCGTGTTGTTGTATCAGTGACTGTGATATTGCCAGGCCAAGCCCACTGCCTTCTGCACGACCGGTGACCATGGGAAAAAATATCTTTTCCCTGATATCGGCCGGTATGCCGGGGCCATCATCAATCACTTCGATATTGGCAACCAGCTTGTAATGCTGCATACCAATATTATAATTTCGTAGTACTCTTGTTCTTAAGGTTATATTGCCTTCACCCTGCATCGCCTCAACGGCATTGCGTGTAATGTTTAACAAAGCCTGCATCAGCATATCCCTGTCGGCCTTTATCTCCGGGATACTCGGATCATAATCACGATGCAGTTGAAGTTTTTCTCCTGCTTCTATCAATACCAGGCTTCTTATCCTTTCCAGCACTTCATGAATATTTATCTCCGCAAGCTCTGGCATGCCTGAAGGACCAAGAATACGATTAACCAGTGACTGCAACCGATCCGCCTCATTAATAATCACCTGGGTATATTCCTTCAAATCCTCGTTATCCAGCTCTCTTTCCAGTAACTGTGCCGCACCACGCAAGCCACCCAGTGGGTTTTTTATTTCATGTGCAAGGCCACGTAAAATTTGCTGGGTCACCTCCTGTTGCTCAACCCGATGCTCTTCCTTTGTAATCTGTCTCCAGCGATCCACCGGGATCAATTCCAGCAGGTATTCCGCCTCATCCCTGCTCTCCTTCATCGGCATTATATTCAGGTTGACCACCACTTCTTTTTCCTGCAATAGCAGTAGTGTGACTTCGTGGCGGGTAAAGGACTCCCCGGACTTAATCTCCTTTTCACGCTGCTTTACCGAAAGCGCGTCCCGTTCCTGGATCAGTTCCGCATAGGGCAGACCCAACATATGACGCGCACTTTGTTCAAACAGCATTTCCCCAGCCGGGTTGACATAGCGGAGCCTGAGATCTGCATCAAAAAGCAGCACCGAGGTGCTCATGCCTTCGAGGACACGCTGTTGAGTCTGTAACTGCCTGGTCATACTTTGCCTTATAAATAATCTTAAACACTGAGCAAAAACCAAGCCAAACCCGGCCTGCCCATGATGAAAACGGCTAGATTAAAAATTCCTGTAAAAACAATACATTACAGTGATGACGGAAAGTGTAAAACTAACCGTACCCTGCCAAGAATAAGCGAACCTGGATGTGTTTGCACCATATTGGTGCGATTTTTTGAAGGTAGTACTACTTATGGAGCCGTTTCATATGAAAAACCTGTGTCGCAAGCTTCGATACAGGGGAACCGCTTTTATCCACAACATCAACCGAAATAGTATGTGTACCGCGATAAACATTTTTAAAGGTTACACTGGTGGACTCGCTCAGGATTTCCTTGCCTATTAATCGGTAGCGGATTCGGTGCCCTTCACCGGTTCTGAGTGCAGGTTGTAATGAAATACTGACCTGGACATCCGGTGGCCCGACGACTGTACTGTCATTGGCTGGCATCAGAATCTGAATCTTGTACCGATCTGTCGCATCCGGTTTTTTCTTTGCCGGCTGGCTAACCGGTGGCAGCTTCGGTGCCTGGTAGGTCATGGTCTTGCGAATCTTGATCTCTTTGCTGCCCTGTGCCGGGGTATCGGTAAATTCAACGCTGCCATCCGGGTTTACCTTTTTGTACACCGTTTCCGCCTGAAGCGAAAAAGCAACCAAAACACTGATTAAAAAGACAATAAGATTTTTCATTTTCCTAGCATAGCCAACTGCTTCACGTTACTCAAGTTAGTATTAAGACCCTGTTGACATAATATGGTTCACTTTTTCAGGGCCAAAAAAAACGCCTCCACAGGGAGGCGTTTTTATCACAGTGCAGATAAAGCTTAGCAGCTGTAGTACATGTCGAACTCAACAGGGTGAGTGGACATACGCAGACGCTGAACTTCTTCTTCTTTCAGAGCAATGAAGCCATCAATCATGTCGTCTGTGAATACACCACCGGCTGTCAGGAACTCACGATCCTTGTCCAGTGCTTCCAGTGCCTGGTCAAATGAATGACAAACCTGTGGAATCGCTGCAGCTTCTTCTGCTGGCAGATCATACAGATCCTTATCCATCGCTTCACCCGGGTGAATCTTGTTCTGAATACCGTCCAGTCCGGCCATCAACATGGCAGAGAATGCCAGGTATGGATTCGCGGTTGGATCCGGGAAGCGAACTTCGATACGACGTGCTTTCGGTGAAGAAACGAAAGGAATACGGATAGAAGCAGAACGATTGCGGGCAGAATATGCCAGCATAACAGGGGCTTCAAAACCAGGTACCAGACGCTTGTAAGAGTTGGTAGAAGAGTTAGTGAAAGCATTCAGTGCTTTGGCATGCTTGATAATACCACCGATGTAGTACAGCGCAGTTTCAGACAGCCCACCATACTCATCACCAGAGAACAGGTTCTGACCATCTTTCGCCAGAGACTGGTGAACGTGCATACCATTACCATTGTCACCAACCAGTGGCTTAGGCATAAAGGTCGCTGTTTTACCGTAGATGTGCGCCACGTTGTGTACGCAGTATTTCAGTTTCTGGTTCCAGTCAGCACGGGTCACCAGGGTATTGAACTCGGTACCGATTTCACATTGACCGGCAGTCGCCACTTCATGGTGATGTACTTCAGTCTTCACGCCCATTTCTTCCATGGCCAGACACATGGCTGCACGCAGGTCATTTAAAGAATCAACAGGAGGAACCGGGAAGTAACCACCTTTGAGACCAGGACGGTGACCGATGTTACCGTCTTCATAAACTTTTTCAGAGTTCCACTCGGCTTCTTCAGAATCAACCTGGTAAGAAGCACCGCTCATGTCTGCTTTCCAGCGGACATCGTCAAAGACGAAGAATTCAGGTTCAGGACCGAAGTAAGCGGTATCGGCAATGCCGGTAGACTTCAGATATTCTTCTGCACGCTTGGCAACAGAACGTGGGTCACGCTCGTAACCCTGGCCAGTGGCTGGCTCAAGGATGTCACAGGTGAGGATAAGCGTTGGTTCATCGGCAAAAGGATCCATAATGGCAGTGTCTGCATCCGGCATCATGATCATGTCTGATTCATTAATGCCTTTCCAGCCTGCGATGGATGAACCATCAAACATTTTACCATCTTCGAACAGGTCAGCATCGACAGTGTGCGCAGGTACGGATACGTGCTGTTCTTTACCGTGTGTATCAGTGAAACGGAAGTCAACGAACTTAACGCCGTTGTCCTTCAACATTTTTAAGACTTTTTCAGACATGTCTTCTCTCCAGTTTCCTAATTGTCATTGTCATTAAGGGTTTTATTAAAATTTTATAATTGCATACAAGAGCACTATCCGTGCCAGCCGGGCAATAATCCTAACTTATTGATTTATCTGGATTATTATCCTTTATTATTTCTTGTTTTATAATAAACGACCCAATACGGTGCAAATGTAAAAATATTTGCACTAAAATAGTGCAAAATTGCCCCCTAGCAGTAACATACCGTTAATCTTGAGATATCCGGTATCTCGGCTATCGCCGCTCTAAATCTTTCCTGCAGGTTATTTTCTGCACCCGGTTGCGCATTATGCAGAATTGACAGCGGTAACAAAAGTTCTATTTCCATTTTTCCCTGTAAATAATGCAGAACAATGTTTTTTATCTGGCTGGCTTCCTCGATATCCTGCCACGCGGCCTGTAATTTGGGCACAATTTCTTCGCGTAATGGCAGCCGGGTGGTAATTGCCTGCTCTTCATCGTCTTCCGGGTCGATGTGCACCATGACATCCACCACTTCCTCGATTTCCCGAATCAGCTTCTGGCGCACGGTTTCACTAATATAATGGCCCTCGGAGACACTGATACGCGGTTCGACCTCGATATGCACATCTACCAGTGCATCTGCCCCCACCTGGCGGGTTCGCAGTATATGCAGGTGAGTCACACCATGCACGTCGAGAATCGCTTCCTGAATCGCCTCAACCCGCTCCTGCTCGAGGCCGGTATCAATCAATTCCTTGATACTGTGCCAGGCCAGGTCCCAGCCAATCTTGGCAATCATCAGGCCCACGCTAATGGCCGCGATCGCATCGAGGTAATACAGGCCCGCCATACTACCGATAATGCCCACCACCACGATAATGGAAGAAATAGCATCGGTGCGACTGTGCCAGGCATTGGCCTTGAGCATATTGGAACGATAACGCCGAGCAAAAACCATGGTGTACTGGTAAATGGCCTCCTTGGAAATCACCGAGGCAATGGCCACGTACAGCGCCAGCATGCCCGGCGACATCAGGGTATTGGGTTCGAACAGGCGATGCGTGGCATCAATCATAATGCCCACTGCAACACCAATCAGCGCGATACCCAACCCAACCGTAACCACGGTTTCGATACGGCCATGCCCATAGGGATGATCTTCATCCGCCTCACGATGAGAATGCTTGGCGGCAAAAAGCACGGCAAAATCGGTCACCAGATCAGAAAGGGAATGCACACCATCGGCTATCAGTGCCTGTGACTGCGAACTAAAACCGACAAATATTTTTGCCACACCCAGGATTAAATCAATCACCGAACCGATGATGGTGACCCGAATGGTATCCTTATAACGCTTGCTATCATGTGGTAACGGGTTACCCTGATCATCAAGCGGATGTGCCGGATCATGATGTAAATGTTCATTACTCATTCTACTACCTCGATAACAATGATAACTTCATCATCCACGGTTTTAGTTTCCAGTACCTTGTGGCCATTGATACGACACCAGGCTGGCACATCATTGAGCGCACCCGGATCGGTACAGATCACTTCCAGTACATCACCCGCGTTAAGGGTATTGATTTTATCCTGCGTGCGAATAACCGGCATCGGGCAGAGTAAACGCTTTGCATCAAGTTCATATTTCATAATAAATTTAAGTCATGCAGGGCTCAAAGTTAGGGAAAATCTATAACCGCTGTGTTGCTCCGTGTCCTCTGTGGTTAACTCTTTTTATACATACCATTGCTGTAAAATTTCATCAGCAGGCATGGGTTTAACTTTATAGACTGTCTTTTTCCCATCCAGATAGTTTACCGCCATCTCCACTTCTTCTGCATCTCTTCCCTGGCCAAAACGTGCTGCAATACGCGCAGCCAGTTCGGCATCTGCCTCGGTAATATCACCATCAAGCAACACCAGCGGGCCTTTGTGACTAACGGAATGAATATAAGGATAGATTTTGCGGTAGCCTTCCATGAACTTGTTTTCCCCCTGCTCACGACCGATGATCATTTTAAAGCGATCATTGGGGCGAACATGACGTCCAACTTTCAATAACATAATGTCATCAAGTTCATAATCACGGCTTGAGCGATGCTGCCACATATCAACCAGCTTATCGGAATAATTCTTATCGGTAAGAAAACAGCAGCCACCAGCAGGTGAGGCATAATCCTTAAAACCAAATTTTTCAGCCAGTGCCATTTGTGGCTTGCGTGTACGACCGCTAAAGTCATACAGCTTTTCCCTGTCCACCCAGCCTTCTTTTTCCGGAATGGTTTCAGGCAGATTTTTAGCGCACAGAGGGCGCAGCAACAGATCACCTGCGCCGGATTCACGCTGAATCACCGGCATGGTATCCTTGCGTTGTGACATGGGTCGTTGCCCGATCACCTCACCGGTAATAATAAAATCAAAATCATTTTCCTTAATCCATTCAAGTGCCTTTTTTACCATGAAACCCTTACAGTCGAGGCAGGGATTCATATTCTGACCATAACCATGTTTTGGATTCAGAAGCACATCTTTGTATTCTTCAATGACATCGATAATGTGTAACTTGATACCCAGCTGTTCGGCAGACCAGAGGGCATTATTACGCTTAGGCTTAGCTTTATCCTTTTTACGAATGGCATGGGTATGCCCTTCAACGCAAAAACCGGTAAAGAAATTGATGCCCTCAACATGGATTCCCTGCTCCAGCATGACTTTCGCTG
>JALUTJ010000291.1 GCA_027057985.1 Chromatiales bacterium | reverse complement strand
GATATAGCAGAACTTATCAGGGAGCAGCAGGTGGATAACCTGCCTGTGGAAGAAACCATCCATGCCCTTGTGATTGATGATTCGCTCAGTGCGCGCCGCGCTCTTGCCGAGTTTGTCAAGGATATGGGCTACGATGTCAGCCAGGCCAAAGATGGCATCGAGGCACTTGAAGTCATGGAAGAAAAGACACCGGATATTATCCTGGTTGACCTTGAAATGCCGCGTATGAATGGCCTCGAATTTACCCAGCATATACGCAGCAAAGCATCAACCCAGGACATTCCAGTCATTATGATCACCTCGCGCTCAACTGCGAAACACCGTGAAATGGCAGATCATGCTGGTGTCAATATCTATATGACCAAACCTTTTTCCGAAGATGATCTGCTGGAACAAATCCAGAGTCTTTTACTGATTGCATAAGTTATCGGTAAAGCAACAAAACGTGGAGTATGAGCAATGAAATCAAACAAGTTTATTAAACAGGGCCTGGTCTTTCTACTATCCGGCCTGTTACTGAGCAGTCCCGCCCTTGCACGTACCTATACTTTCGGGATTGTGCCACAGACCAATGGCAGTAAATTATCCAAACTCTGGTCGCCTATTCTCAAGTATATTGAAGACCATTCCGATCTAAAAGTGCGTTTTGCTACGGCAAGAAATATCAATACCTTTGAAAAACGTCTGCGCAGTGGCAAATATGATTTTGCCTATATGAACCCTTATCACTATGTCCAGTTCCATGATGCGCAGGGTTACAAGGCCTTTGCCAAGGCTGAGAAAAAACGGCTTAAGGGTATTATCGTGGTAAAGAAAGACAGTCCCTATCGTACACTCAATGATCTTGACAACAGCGAAATGGCTTTTCCATCCAATGCTTTTGCCGCCAACCTGGTGCCTGTTGCTGTTCTGGATAAAAGTGGTATCGATGTCGAACCCCATTTTGTCTCATCACATGATTCGGTATACCGGAATATCGCGCGTGGCCGCTATGCAGCAGGTGGTGGCGTAATGCGTACATTCAAGAACACCTCGCCGGAATACAACAGCAAACTGAGAATTTTATGGAAATCTGAGGGCTATACCCCGCATGCCTTTGCGGCGCATCCACGAGTACCACAATCCGATATCAATAAACTACAAAATGTACTGATAAAAATGGCCAAAGATCCCTATGGTAAAGCCCTGCTTAAGAAGATACGTTTAAAAGGTATTGAAAAAGGCACGGACTCGGAATGGAATGATGTACGTGCATTGAATATTAAGTCCTGATGCTGCACTTAGAATGATAATGAAGGGATGGTTTAGCCATCCCTTTTATCTTTAGCGACTATGATAGACCACAATATCCATTCCCTTGACCTCGATCATCCCCTCTTCCTGCATCTGTTTTAATACCCGCCCAACGGTTTCGCGCGAACAACTGACGATGCGTCCAATTTCCTGGCGTGATATATGAATCTGAGTGCCTTCAGGGTGTGAAAGCGCATGCGGTTCATGGCAGAGATCCAGCAGGGTATTGGCAATACGCCCGGCTACATCGGTTGATTTTAATAAACTCATACGTTTACTGGTTTTTAACAGCCGCGCTGAAAGCTGGAAACCAACTACATTGAGAATTTCTGCATGTTGATCACGTAGTTCATTTTTAACCAGTTGATCAAACCTGTCATAACGTATTTCAGCCAGTTCACAGGCTGTACGGGCGCGTACCAATGCCGAACGCTGGGTATTAACCATAAACAGTCCCATTTCACCAATAAATTCACCTTCGTGCAGGTAGGCAAGGATCATCTCGTTATCATCTTCATCGATCACACTGACCGTGACAGAGCCGCTGATAATGTACAGCAGGCTGTCAGCAGGATCATCTTCGCGAATAATAATTCCCTTCTTTGGAAATTTTCTGCGCTCACAGAAGGAGAGGAAGCGTGACAGGGTATCCTGGCTTAACGGTGGATTACGATTGACGATATTTTCATTACTGAGAAGCGGCATATTAAATTCTCATTAAGACATCATGAAATTGATCTTGCTGTAACTGAATCGCGTTGTGCAATTTTGACTTAAATATAACACGTGAATAGATCAAATCGAAAGAAAATTTACATCTTTATTATGGGTTTATTCCCACATAAAAACTGCTAGGTAGATCACAAAACCTGTGTGGAAGAGTGAGTTAATCAACGTCTAATCTTAATTCAGTTCAAGCGCAAACATTTAACCGTATTATTTTAATCGTTGAAGAGGAAGGATGTATGAAGTCTGCAACTTGTGAAGTCACCCCGCTTAAAAATACAGGCAAAAATATATATCCCCACCAGGGCTTTGTTAGCCGAAAGAAACGCAATCAGGAATTCGGCCATGAAAGTGGCGTGGTCTGGCTGACCGGGCTTTCAGGTGCAGGCAAGTCAACCATTGCAACTCTTGCAGAACGTATGCTGTTTCAACAGGGCTACAATGTCTCGATTCTGGATGGCGACACGCTGCGTTCTGGTCTGAATGCCGATCTGGATTTTAGCCGTGAGTCACGTGAAGAAAACCTGCGTCGCACAGGAGAAGTTGCCTCATTATTTGCAGAAACTGGCCACATTGTACTGGCTTCATTTATTTCCCCACATCATGAAGGCCGTGAAACCGTCCGCTCAATTATAGAAAATAATTTTTATCTTGTGCATGTACACGCAGAAATTGATGACTGCATAACCCGCGATCCAAAGGGTCTTTATAAAAAAGCCCTGCTCGGTGGCATTGAAAACTTTACCGGTATAGGGCAGGAATATGAAGAGCCGGAGAACCCGGACCTTGAAATCAATACCTCTGCCTGCAGTATTGCCGACAGCACCATGAAACTGGTGACTTTTATCAAGTCAAACTTCCAGCTCTGATTCAAAATAACAAAAAGGTAACCTATTATGTCTGAATCGATGGCAGCTGGAGAACTTCACGTGTCGGAAGCTGAACAGCTAAGTCAGAAAACAACCCAGGCTTCCCTGGCGTTCCTGTTTTTCACTTTTCTCAGGATCGGCAGCCTGGCTTTTGGCGGCTATATGGCGCTGATTTCCGTGATAGAAAATATCATGGTTAAGCGACATCGTCTTATCTCGCATCAGGATATGCTCGATGGCATCTCACTCGCGAACCTGTTGCCCGGGCCAATGGCTGTCAACGTCGTCGCTTATACCGGTTATCGCATTCGTGGTCGCGCCGGAGCGCTGGTAGCCGCGACTGCTGTTATCCTGCCCTCATTCCTGTTGATTCTTGGATTGAGTTATTTTTACTTTAATTATGGTCATGTCTTTAATATGGCACCGGTTTTTCAGGGCTTTATGCCAGCCGTTGCCGCCATCGTCTTTAGTGTTGCCTGGCGACTTGGACGAAAAACCATTACCGGCATGCCGGAATTTTTTCTGGCATTACTTGCAATTGCGGTTTTATTCGCAGTGCCACTGGCTTATAAAATTTATGCGCCGGTTAGCCTGATCATTTTTTCAGGTCTGTTAGGCTTTTTTCTCTGGAATGAAAAGCAGGAAAATGCAACTCGTACAAATAAAATTGAAAGGATGTCGTGGTTGCATCGTATTCTGCTTGGCACCCTGTTCATTTCCATGATTCTGCTCTGGTTCTATCCCTTGCCCCTGGATAAAAATTCAGTCTTATTTTTAACCCTGACCTTTGCCAGCATGAGCCTGATGTTATTTGGTGGTGGTTATGTCTTTATTCCCATTATCGGCAGCATCGTGGTACTGGAAAACGGCTGGTTAAGCGCGCAACAATTTGCCGATGGCATTGCACTGGGACAGGTTACTCCGGGACCGATCCTCATCAGCGCCACCTTTATTGGCTACAAGGTTGCTGGTTTCTGGGGCGCCCTGTTTTCAA
>JALUTJ010000290.1 GCA_027057985.1 Chromatiales bacterium | reverse complement strand
GGTACTCAACCGGCTGGGTATCGAACTGGTTTCTCTGTCAGGATGCTGCGGTGCCATTCGACAGCACCTGGGTGATGAAGACAATGCGCAGCAGGAAATTAAAAATAATATCGATCGTATCCTGGCTGCATTTGCAGATGGTATCGAAGGGTTTCTGATCACTGCCACCGGTTGTGCCGCGATGGTCAAAGACTATCCGCAGCTGCTACAGGATGATCCCGTTTACCATGAAAAAGCAAAAACCATTGCCGAGAAAAGTTTTGACCTTAGCGAGGTTATCGACACGCAGATACTTAAACAATGTCTGAAACCGATTGATACAGGTACTCGCGTTGCCATACACACTCCCTGTACCCTGCAACATGCAATGAAACTGCCAGATAATATCGAGCAAATCCTGTCAGAGTGTGGTTATACGCTGACAGCAACAAAAGAAAAATACCTTTGCTGTGGTTCGGCCGGTACTTATTCCCTTACCCAGCCACGGATATCACAGCAGCTAAAAAGTAGAAAGCTGCATGCCCTTGCTATTGATGAGCCGAATCTGATCGTAACGGGCAACATTGGATGTCTGAAACACCTGGGCAGTGAAAGCCAGGTTCCGGTGAAACACTGGATAGAAGTCATTGCAGAACAACTGGAAGACGAAAAAACATATTGAAGTTTCATGTATAAGTAGCCTTCTTATTACCAGAGAGTCAAGTAACCAACCATGGAAATCCGATTTAGCCCTGCCCCCGGCCCATACGAACGACACCTGAAGCGTCGTCTGCTTAACCCCTTATTCCCGGAGTCCGTCCGCAATGTCACACAACTGGATATTGACGAAGCACAAAAGCAGGACGAGAAGAACCTGGTGCAGTTTATGCAGTATTTCCAGAGCGTGGTGCAGCAGGCAACTCAGCTCGATAGTAGCGTGGAAAGTGACGTGGTGCTGAAAATCAAGGAACAACTGGATGAATGTTATGCTACCAGCTGCGCCATGCCCGGTGAACATGACAATCTGCGTGATGCGATTAGCAAACTGATTGGGGCGATTATGGATGCAGTACGTAAAGGCGCGGCAGATGATCCGATTGCCCTGCAGAAACTCGATGAAGAAGAAACGGCGCGTAGCATGCACAACGCCCTGCATGAACGAAAGCTGATTGCCGACCTGATGCTGGAAAACTCGCCAATACTTGAAAATGAATTAACTGCCACCCTGCTCAATGAAGAAGCCGAGGACCTTGCCGCTGCATTACAGCTTTTTACCGCAGAACAACTTGAATATGTGGTTAAAGATGCCAGCGAACTACTCAAGTCTGTTTCTGAACAGGGCCATGAAGTGCCACATGCCTGGGAGCGCCTGCAACTGATCAAAGACGCACTGCAACAGGCCAGGCAGGAGGCGCAATTCCATGAATAACCAAAGCGATGAAAACAAGATGAACTGTATTGTTTATAAAAGCCTGCTCAGGGATGAAACCTATGTCTTTGTTGAAAATGAAGAAGGATTACAGGAGCTACCAGAAGAACTTACGCGCGCCATGGGTAAAACCGAGAAAGTTATGGAACTCAGCCTCACAGCAGAGAGGCAACTGGCGCGTTGTAGTGGGCAGGAGGTTATGAACAGTATTCGTGAACAGGGCTTTCACCTGCAAATGCCGGAAAAAATGCATAGCAAAAATATTCCAGACTATAAGCAAACCCTGCGGGAAAAAGAATAATTTTAAAACACCAATATTAGTGGTAAAACCGATATCCTGCCTTGTCGGCTCCGCTACGCTTGAGCCAACCTACGAATATCATACCGCCTCAACTATCCAGAAGCTGCTGAATTTTCTGTAACAGGGTCTTGCTGTTGTAGGGTTTGTTGAGGACATTGTTTTTCAGCCCGGGCGCAAGATCATCGAGCCTGTTGGCACTCATGTAACCACTTGCAAGCTGAATTTTAACCTGTGGATACTGTTGCATCACTTTTTCGGCCAGTTCTACCCCATCCATGCCCGGCATAATAATATCCGAGAGCAGGATTTCTACTTCTTTCTGAGCCAGTATATCCAGCGCCCTGTCGCCACTCTCAGCGGTATAAACAGTATAGCCATGCCCTGCCAGAATATCTTCAGCCAGCGCCAGCAGGGCCGGTTCATCATCGACAATAAGGATGCGGTTGCCTTCACCATGAAATACCGTGCTATCACTTTTTTCTTCTTCTGATACTATCTCATCCTGGCGACATTCAGGGAAGTAAAGATGAATCGTCGTACCCTTACCTGGTGAAGACTCGGCGGTAACAGTACCATTACAACGCCTGACGAAACCATAAACCTGGCTCAACCCAAGCCCGGTTCCCATCTCACCCTTGGTAGAGAAGAAAGGTTCAAAGATCCTGGTAACCGTTTCCTTATCCATGCCCTTGCCGGTATCACTCAGCGCAAGATGAACATAGTTACCCTGTTTTACATCCAGTATTGCTGCCTGTTTTGTATCAATAAATTTGTTCTCCGTGATAATGGTAAACTCACCACCGCGTTCCATGGCATGCATGGCGTTTATACTGATATTCAATATTGCATCTTCGAGCTCACCAGGATCGGCACATACTGGCCAGAGATCATCACCCGGTTTAAAGTGGAGCTGAATACGTGCCGTCATGGTTTTTTGCAACATATCCATCTGTTCATTGAGCAGATTATTCAGATCAACAACATCAACTTCTGAAGGTTGATAACGTGAAAACGCCAGTAGCTTGCGGGTAAGTTTTGCCCCACGTTCACTGGCATGTAATATCTGATCGGCATAATTTTTCAGGTCTTCTCGATCAGACAACATTGTTGACAGCAGTTCAGCATAACCAAGTACCACGCCAAGCATATTATTATAATCGTGCGCGATACCGCCAGTCAGCTTACCCAGCGCATTCATCTTCTGGGTTCGTTGTAGAGTTTCATTAACCAGCTTGTGATCCGTAATATTTTCTGCGATACCGGCAATGCGTACTACCTTGCCATCATTATCATAGATGGGATAGGCACGCGCCTTGATCCAGACGATATCCCCGTTTTCACTGATAATCCGGTACTCGTGAAATTCAATTTCATTTTCTATATTCTGAGTATCTTCTGGAATATCCTGCAGAACCTGTTGCACATCATCAGGATGAATGGCTTCCAGCCACAGGCGGGGATTACGGTACAGGCTTTCACAGCTATAGCCCCAGATATCTTCAAAAGAAGGGCTGACATAGGTTATTTCATCCCACTCCGGGCTGCCTAACCAGAACACTTCTCTCATATTTTCGGTAAGCTGACGCAGACGTTGCTCGCTTTCATAAAGTGCTTCACGCACCCGGTAGGATTCGGTTACATCATTAAAGATCAATACCATACCCAGTATTGTATTGCCGTCTTTGATAGGTGCAGCGGAATCTGCTATCTGATATTCCGTTCCGTCTCGCGCAATCAGGGTAGTATGGTTACTCAGATAAACCGTTTCACCCGTCTGCAACACCTTATCCACCGGGTTTTCAATGGGCTCTCGCGTCGTTGCATCTATAATCGGAAAGATGGTTTTTATCGGGGTAGCGGTTGCCTGCTCCAGCTTCCAGCCGGTGAGATTCTCAGCAACGCCATTCATCCGTAAAACCTGTCCCTTGCTATCGGTAACGATAACCGCATCGCCGATGCTATTTAAGGTAATATCAAGGAACTTTTCGCGTCTTGCCAGTGTATCCAGTGCTGCCTGGCGCTCATTCTTTGCCGTTTCGAAGGTTTGCAGCAGGTTACGAATTTCATAGCTGGCCGAATCGATACCGTGGTAACCGCTATTTTTGCCGCTGCCAAACTGTTTAACATAAGCACTCAGCTTTTCCAGTGGTCGGGTTAATTTTGCAGCAAAGAAATAGGCAATAAA
>JALUTJ010000289.1 GCA_027057985.1 Chromatiales bacterium | reverse complement strand
AACGAGATGGTTGCCCTGGCTAAAAACACAAAACATTATAGCGTTGACCAGCGCAGACAGTTACTGTGGGATGCCGCAAAAATATATAATGAGAACAAGCGCAAAAAAACAGCTCGCAAGATTCTTGCCGACTATGTACGCAATTATCCGTCACCCCTTGAGCAGGCTATCGAAGCCCGGCAGTTACTTGCTGACTTTAATAAAAAATCAAATCGCAAACAATATTATTACTGGTTACGAGAAATTATCAAGGCTGATAACCGCGGCGGCAAACAACGTACCCGGCGTACACACTACCTGGCGGCAAAAGCATATATGGAACTTACCCTGCCACTTTTCAGATCCTATCAGCGTGCCCGTCTGACAATTCCATTGAAACGCAGCCTGAAAAAGAAAAAAGTGTTGATGGAAAAAGTGGTCAAGTCCTACGACAATGCTATGAAATACCGTGTTGCCGAGATTACTACCGCAGCAACCTTTTATATAGCTGAAATCTATAATGATTTTGCCTCGGCGCTACTGGACTCACAACGACCGAAAAACCTCAATGCCGATGAACTGGAGGAATATAATCTGCTTATCGAAGAGCAGGCCTTTCCTTTTGAAGAAAAGGCAATCGATATTCATGCTGCCAATGCAGAGAGGGTGAAAGACAATATTTATGATAAATGGGTTAAACGCAGTATTGCTGCTCTGGCGAAACTGAACCCGGCCCGCTATGCCAAACAGGAGAAGACAGAAAATTATGTCACGCTTGCACATTAAAGTTCTTGCCATCCTGTTTATTCCGCTGTTTCTGGCCAGTTGTGCCGGTACACCGGACAGCAGCTCGGCTGTATCTCAGGATATAAAACTCCAGCCACAGCAAAAAGAGCTGTTTGCAGATGCCATTACCGCAATGAAGAAAAACGAACTCAAAAAAGCACGCGGACTACTGCAAAAACTGTTACAGCAACAACCGAATATTGCCAATATTCATGTCAATATCGGCATTATACTCAGCAAACAGAAAGCCTATAGTGAAGCCGAGAATGCCTTTAACCGTGCACTGCGGCTTGACCCTGACAATATATATGCACTCAATTATCTTGGTGTACTGCAACGCGAGCAGGGCAAATTTGCGGATGCAGAAAAATATTACAAAAAGGCCATTGATATAGATTCAGACTACGCCTATCCGCACCTGAACCTGGGAATTCTTTATGATCTATATATGTATCGCCTGGATGATGCACTGGAACAGTACCAGCAGTACCAGGAACTGACCGGTGAAAAAGACAAGCTGGTTGGCAAGTGGATTTTTGAAGTCAAGCGCAGACTCAAATCTGCTCAGGCAGCAAAAAATTAGCAGGAGAACTGGATGAAAATACGCTCTTACCTAATTACGCTATTACTGGTATTGCTATCAGGAATCTCTCTGGCCGAGGAACGAATACGGTTAAAAAGTACACAGATCATTGGTAACAAGGAATTACCCAAAATGCTGTATATCGTACCCTGGAAAAATCCACAGTTACCGGATATGGATGTGCCCCCGATTGAGAGCCTCATAGATGAAGCCCTGTCCCCTGTTGACCGGGATAATTTTCGTCGTACCATACGCTATTATCAGATATATTCTGACAAAAATAAGAAACAGAATGAGAACCAGTAAGTTGATTTACCTGCATACGTAAATTAAATTATTTTCTTTCAATCATAAGCCACTATTCAGGAGGGTGGTATGTATAAAACAATCGTAGATTTTTTCCAGGATGGCGGGGTATTTATGTACCCGATTGCAATCGTGCTGGCCTTTGGCCTGGCCATTGCCCTGGAGCGGTATATTTACCTCACCGTTATCAAGAGCAATAACAAGAAGCTTTTGAACAAGCTTATTCCCTTGCTACAAAAAAGTGACTTCCAGGGTGCCTACAATATCGTCGCTAAATCCAACCATGCTATCAGCCGTATGCTGGGGCAGGGACTGGCACGGATGAAAACTGCCGAGAATCGGGATGAAATTGAAACTGCCATGGAAGAAAGCCTGATGGAAACCATTCCACAACTGGAAAAACGCACCCATTATCTTGCCATGTTTGCCAATATTTCCACCCTGCTCGGTCTGCTGGGTACCATTATCGGTCTTATCAAGGCCTTTACCGCAGTAGCGGAAGTTGATCCCGCTCTCAAGGGTGAAATTCTTTCTACCAGTATCTCGGTAGCGATGAATACCACTGCCTTTGGCCTGATGGCAGCCATTCCACTGTTATTTATCTATACCGTTATCCAGACCAAGACTACGGAAATCATCGACAGTCTGGAAATGGCGACAGTGAAATTTCTTAACCTGATGTCAAAGCGTAAATAATCATGAGCAGACGTAGCATTCGTAAAGCCCGATCTCCTGACAATGTCGAGCTTGATATTACTGCATTTATGAACCTGATGGTCATTCTGGTTCCTTTTTTGCTGATCACGGCAGTGTTCTCACACCTTACCGTGCTGGATATCAACCTGCCTACGTCTGCTGAAAATTCTAAATCGACACCGAATAAGAAGACATTCGAAATCAATGTCATTATGGGAAAGAAACAGTTCGTGGTTGCTGACAACAGTAACCGTATCATTAAGAAAATTCCGGTTTTTAAAACCGGTGGACACTTTCGTATTCTAAATAATGTACTCAAGCAGATAAAAGTACGTTATCCGGAAAAAACCAATATCACTATTCTCTCGCAACAGAATTCCAGTTACGACAACCTGGTTAAGACCATGGATGCAGTACGCGTCTTCAATACTGTTGAGAATGGTGAAATCGTCCAGGTAGAACTGTTTCCCGATATCTCGATTGGTGATGCACCGGCAACCCGCTAAGGTTTTAGTATGAAAGAATCACGCCGCACAAAACGCATGCAAGCCCATCATAAACGCCGCAAGGATCGTAACGCGGTACTTAATATGGTGTCACTGATGGATATTTTTACTATCCTGGTATTTTTTCTGCTGGTTACCTCGTCGGATTCCAACACCCTGCCATCGACAAAGAGTCTGAAGCTACCAGCATCGACTGCTGACAAGATGCCAAAGAAAACCCTGGTGGTTATGGTCAACGACAGGGATATCCGTATCAATGGCAAACTTATCGTTACTGTGCGGCAGGCACTTAATAATAACAAGAGTGTTATCCCGGAACTGGCTCTTAGCCTGATTCAGTATGCAAAAAAGGAGAAAAGCAAAAAGAAACGTTATGACATCACCATTATGGGTGATAAGAAAATCCCCTATAAACTACTGAAAAAAATTATGCTTACCAGTGCTGGCACCCGCTATGCCAATATATCCCTGGCTGTGGTTCAGAAGAATGTCAGCGTAAAATCGGCAGGGAAAAACTGATATGGCGTACGCGGATTTTCAATTCAATGAACCCGTACTACCATGGACAAGTACGCGTAATGATAAACGCTTCAGGCATATCCTTATCTGGATACTGGCTGTCTTTATTATTATCGGTGCTATCGTCCCGTTCCTGCCTTCTCCACAGGTAGAAAAGAAACCTCTGAAACAGGTCGCGCCCCGCCTTGCCAAGCTAATCACACGCAAGCAGAAACAAAAACCAGTCGTTCCACCAAAGGTAAAATCCCTTAAAAAGAAACTGGCAAAGAAAAAAGTTAAAAAGAAAAAAATATCACCGAAGAAGAAAGCAAAAGCGATAAAAAAGGCTAAACAATCCGGTCTTATGGCAATGAGCCGTGACATACAGGACCTGCAAAGCATGTTTGATGTCTCGTCCCTCAGCGATAAAAAACCTCTACAAAGCAGCTATAAAAAATCAAAACAGGATAATCGCAGCTCGGTTATTGCCACCCAGGCGAAAAAAGGCAGTGGCGGTATCGATACCTCGAAACTCAGCCGTTCAACTGGCAGCAGTGGTCTCAAAGGCAGAAAAAGTACTCGTGTTGCCAGCAATCTTGGCAGCGGTGAAGGCAACAGTCTGCCCCGGCACAGTGGCGGGCAGACGGCACGGGCTATCGAAGAGCTCAATGCCGTATTCGATCGCTACAAGGGTCAGTTACAAAATATCTATCAACGCGCCTTGCGCCGTGATCCCACCCTGCAGGGCAAGGTGGTGTTCGAGCTGACTATCAGCCCGGCAGGCAGGGTTATTCGGGCAAAAATTATTTCCAGCGAACTTAACAACAGGAAACTGGAACGACGCCTGATTATCAAGGTGAAATCATTCCGTTTTGCGGCTAAAGATGTTAAAACCGTAACAGTCACAATGCCGATTGATTTTTTACCTTCATCCTGATGTTGCCGAATATTAAATATCCCTTAAAAATCTGGCCTGCCATTTTCCTGTTTCTGTTTCTGCATAATAGCTGGGCTGAGTCGCAGTTACTGGATTTCTCTCTCTCAATTAGCGATACCCACGAAACCTGGTTGCTCAATAACAATAGCAGTAATACCCGTATCCGTGCCTATGGTATTAGCTGGTTTGAAGATTTTACAGCTGTTATTGATGGCGGTATCGAGGTAGGAAGGATGGAAATGATCCAGCTGGATGCTGCCCTGGCTTCGGCCAACTACAGCGCTGGTGAATATGCCGGCTTAGTGGCACGTTTCAGGCTCATCGAGAACCCATATTTTTCCTGGGCTTTAAAGGCCGCTTACCGTTACTCCTCCACCCTTGGCACCGCGAACAGTCAGGAAAGCCGATTTAGCTGGACCCAGGCCCGTGCCGGCAGTACCTTTTTACTTCGACCGCTTAAAAATACTGGATTTTTCCTCTCAGTCGACTATTATATTATGTCGGGTGAGCAACGTGACACAGGAACGGTCACGCAAATAACAACAATAAGAGAAGCACAGCGGCTGACCTACCGAGGCGGGGTGCACTTCTACACGCCACCACAGGGACGAGTTAGCCTGGAGTGGCTGGAGGGCTTTCGCCAGGGCTTTGTAATACATTTTCAGCGAAGTTTCTGAAAACGGCTCGAACCATAAAACCATATAATAATAATGGTTATTACCGGGATTTTTGACAGGTTTCATAAAACCGGTCTGAATATGACTTTTCCCGCTCTCTTTGTGAGTTAAATCACATACTATTGATAAAAAGTAGGCTAAAGTTGGATTATCCTCAAGCATCATGGCAGATCTGACGATAACTGAATTGAAGCCTTTTTCTGGTTTCAAACCGTAATATTAATGTAGTACTGACCAGTTATAGTGGCATCATGAAAAACGCAAGCAAACAAATTGACCGTAAAACCCTGAAGAGCCTCGAGCCCCTGAATCGGCTGAACCCGCTCTTACTGGATGAACTCGCCGCCAAATCCATGGTTGATGAAGTACCCGCCGGTCGTATTGTCTGCCGTCATGGTGAAAAAGACTCCCGGCTTATCTATCTGCTACAGGGTCAGATCGAAATCGTTACTCCCGGTAATCCAAAAACTGAGCTGGTCAAGGCTAAAAATCCACTCACAAAACCGCTTAATGAAGGCAAGGCCAACCGGGTTACTCTGAAAACCAAAACGGCCTCGACTCTATTATATATAGACGCTGATCTGCTGGAACTGCTGATGAGCGATGAGCCAGAGCTGACCGCAAGCGCTTACGAGGTCACCGAGATCAGTGCCGATGAAGGTGACGACTGGATGCTGACCTTCCTGCAATCCCCTGCTTTCCTGCAGCTGCCAACCGAAAATATCCAGAAACTGCTCACCCACATGGAAGAAATCCAGGTCAAAAAAGATCAGGTTATCATTAAACAGGGTGATAACGATGATAATTACTATATCGTCAAATCTGGCAGCTGTAATGTCCATCGCCAGCCCCATAAAGATGCTGCCAATGTCTTACTGGCAGTGCTGCCAACCGGCAGTGGCTTTGGTGAAGAAGCCCTGATTAGTAATAGTCACCGCAATGCCACCATCACCATGCGTGAAGATGGTGCCCTGATGAAGCTGAAGAAAAAAGATTTCCTCGATCTGCTGATCACACCTATCCTGACCTATGTTGATGCCGATGAACTAATGGGTAAAACCAGCCCCGGCAGCGTTGTCATTGATGTTCGCAGCGAAGAACAAAGCAAAAAGACCCCGATCGAGGGTGCAGTGAATATTCCACTGAGCATGCTGCGCCTCAAGTTTGACAGTCTAAATGCTGATCGTGAGTACTTACTATTCTGTGAAGATGGCAGCCAGAGTGCCGCTGCTGCCTTCCTCATGATCCAGAACGGTTTCCAGTGTCGCATCCTCAAGGGTGGGCTCAAAGCCCTGGCGAAAAATTCTGCGCCAGCAGAACAAAAAGCTGCTACCGCTGCCCCTGCGAATACCACTGTTAATAAAACTGAACAACGTGCTGAAAAGGCAAAACAACAAAGCCGGCAAATCGAGCAACAGCAGGCTCAAATCAGGGCTGCACGCGAAAAAGCGGAGCAGGAAATTCAGCGCCGCAAGAAGGAGCTGGAAGAGTCTCGCGCCCGTATTGCACAGAAGAAGAAGCAGGTTTCCTCATTACAGAAAGAAGCCAGCAAATTAAAAGAAAAAGCCACGCAGGAACTGGCCCGAGCCGAAGCTGAAAGCAAGGCTAATGCCGAGCGACAGGAAAAAATTGCCCGCGAAGCCGCTGCTGCTGAGCTTGCTCGCAAAAAAGCAGAGGAAGAAGCTGCCCTGATCAAGCAACAGGCAGCAGAAGAAGCAGAACGCATTCGTGCCCAAAAAGCCGCTGAAGCACTGGCCAAAGCGGAAGCCGAGCGAAAGGCCATTGAGCAGCGCCAGAAAGAAATCGAAAAAGCGCGCCAGGAAGCCGAACAGGCGCGCAAAAAAGCAGAAAAAGAAGCAGAACTTGCCCGTCGTCAGGCAGAGGAAGAAGCTGAACGCATTCGCTTACAGGCGCAAAAAGAGGCAGAGGCACTGCGAGCCGAGGTGGAAGCCGAGCGCAGGCGTATGCAGGAAGAAGCTGAACGCCTCAAGCAGGAAGAACAGATTGTTAAGAATTCTGCCTTGAAAATGCGTAACGAAGCCGATGAAATCCGTCGCCAGGCCATGCAGGAAGCCGAGCAGATTCGTGCCGAAATCGAATCTACCCGTAATGCACTGCAGGAAAAACTTGAACAGAGCAAAGAAGAAGAAAAACGCAAGGCGGAAGCGATTCTTGCCGAGCCAAAAAACAGGCCGAAGTTATTGCCGCCTCCAGAACAAAAGAAGCCGCTGCAGAAGCCGAAGCTATTCGCGAAAAAGCCAGGCTGGATGCCCTGCGCCTGCATGAAGAGCTTGAACAGACCCGTAAGCAAATTGAAGAAGAAGCCACGCGTGTTATCAGCAGCCTGAAACAGCAGACCGCGAAGAAAGAAGCCGAAATCGAACAGGATGTCCAGGTTATCGAGGAAGAAGTGCTTGTTGAAGTGGTTGCGGAAGCCGAGACAAACTCCTACAAGTCTGTCAGTATTCCCGGCGCAGCAGCCGTCTCGCTCGACGATGATGAAGCACAGCGCAAGGCTGAACGCATCAAGGCTAAACTCGCCGAGTCTGCATCACAGAAGGTCAAGGTTCACAAATCAGAAGACAAGGTTATCCTCGAAGGTGAAGAAGATCTCTTCCTGTTCAAGGAACCCGAAGGAAAATCTGCCGTTGCCGCGGATGAAAACCCATTTGAAGATGACTTTGCGATTCCCGAGCAGCCGGTGGTTGCAAACCGTACCCGGGCTGAAGCCGAGTTAACCCAGATTGAAATCACCCCACGCCAGCAAGAAGCACCACAACAACGTTCGGTTGTGATCTACCCACAGCAGGAACAGGGTCCTACCTACAAAAATAATCCCTTCCTGAAGGATACGGAAGATAGCAGCCGTAGCAGTGCAAAAGCTGCCAGTATCAGCAACTTTGACCGCGAAGCTTACCTGCAAAAGCGTCAGGGTAAAAAATCTAACACCATGGCAATTGCGGCATCCTTCCTCCTGATTCTTGCTGGTACCGTCTTTACCCTGCACGCAACCAATACCCTGAAAGTACAGTCTATCGCAGCCCTGTTTAACAGTGGTAATGATCAACCTGTTGCTATTGCAGTTAAGAAGTCAAAGACAAAGAAAGTATTACGGGCGCAAACTGCCAACGTCAATATCAAGAAGAAAGTGGATAACAAGATGGATTCCATTATGAAGGGCTGGAAAGAAATTCTTGAAGAGCAGAAAAACCCGAAAAAAGCCCAGCAGCAATAAAACATATCCTGCAGAATAAAAAGCCCGCTCTATTGCGGGCTTTTTTAATTTCTGGATTTTATTTTACCAGCCGCCAGCCCAGCCAGCTTGCCAGCAGAATGCCCATCATCAGCAATGAAAAGACACGGGTTGATGATTTATCTTCATCCAGCACCATCCCGGTGTCTTCAAGGACCTCGCTTTTTTGTGCCAGTGACTTTAGCCGCTTCCAGTCTTCAAGCAAAGATGTTGCCGCCTCAGTCGTTTTTTCTTCACGCCATTTTTTCAGCTCATCAATCGAGATAATATGATCCGGTTTACCCTTGGGGAATTCGCTCCCCGGAATAAATAATACTCGTGGCTCAACCTTGCTGTATTTACACAGGGCATTTATCAGGGGAATATCTTCTTCCAGCTGGCGCAGCGGGTTATCGAACTTGTAGCTTTTATTACCCACCACCTGGGTCCAGAGATCGATTTTTTCAGCAGCAAAGATAACACCGCGAAAACGTTTTACCACAACCAGGTAAATACCCTGGGGCGTAAGGATAAGATTATCAATAAAAATACTGCCTTCCATGCCATCTGGAATCGATACATTATGCAATGATTCAATCCCTGCTTTTTTCAGGGCGTTATTCAACTTTCTTTCTGCACGAACATCCTTAAACCACTTGCGATTCATCAACAGCGCTAAAAGAATAATAAAACCGGCAACAGACCAGGTAACGATATCAGGGTTTTGACTGATGAAATTTTCCAGTTTTGCAAGAAGTTCTGTCATTATATTCGCTCAATTCTGCTATGCTTATTATCAACGATAAGGTTATTATCATACCTAATCTGGAAAATTAAACCAGATGAAAAATACCGGCAGTATAAACTATGACCAGTGCTATTGATCTTGAACAGGCCGACACCATCGTCAGCGAGTATGGAAAATTACTCTCGCAAACCCAGCCATCACTGTATGGGATTGCTGCATCCCGCCTGCCCTATGACAAGGAACTTATCAAACACGCCATCCAGACGCTTTTACTTGCCATAGATAAAGATGATCATGCGATTAAAGATAGTCTGACTCAGGCTTATGTCTTTCTCGCCCAGTTTATCGATGATGAGCGGGTAGCCATTGCCGAGGCAGGCCGAAAAATACTGGAAGACGAAACCCGTAGCGAACAACCCGAGCTGAAAAAGAATACCGAAGACCTGGAACTGGCAAACCAGGCTGTACAAACTATCAATGGTATTAAAACAGAGATGGAAAACCTGATGAATGAAATCCGCCTCTTACTTGCCTGAGCTGAAACCTGCTCCATAGAGAAAAGCGACAAAATTGATTAAATACAGACCTTGTACTCTTTACACGCTCTGCACAAAATAATATTGAAGAAAAGGAACAGGGTACTTTGCAGTAAGGTTTTAATGGCTGGCTGGCTGCTTCATTTTTGTCAGCACTTTCTTTACATCATCAAAGTGCATGCTGCAAATCCTGAGTACATCCCGCTTGCCTTTTACCCGGATATGCTGCTTTTCCCCCGCCAGGCATTCTTCAGGCAAGGTACTGTAAGATGATTCGCTCATGACGATATCGGTACCCAGTACCTTGGTGGCACTTTCAAGCCGAAACGCAATATTGACGGCATCACCAAGCGCAGTTGCATCCTGACCTATCCCCATGGAAGCAACACCGGTGTTGATACCAACTCCGACATGCAGTTTTTCCGGTATCTCAACCGAGCTTTTGTTCAATTCCTCCGTGACTTCATTAATCAATAATGCCGCCTGCAGAGCTCGCACCACAGACTGTTCGTCCTGACTATCGAATTCCCAGCGTGCAAAAACACAGTCGCCGATAAACTTGTCGACGATGCCGCCATGTTCCGTAATTACATCGGTAACCTTGTGAAACCAGCTGGTCATCATCCGCGTCAGGGTGCGGATATTGACACTCTCGGACAAGGAGGTGAAACCCCGAATATCGGCGACCAGTACCGTGATCTGGCGAATCACCGGCCGATCCGAAATAATGGTTTCCTCCATGGAAATCGTATCCATGGTATCTTCCTCGGTATATTCCTGCTCAAAAATCAGCTCACTGCCACCAATCTGAATGCGATCTCCGGTTTTCAGCAGGCGCGGAATCGTCACCCGGTGTGAATTGACAAAACTGCCATTGGAGCTACCGCTGTCAATCAGGTAGTAGTCGTTGCTGCCGAGACGGCGAATCATGGCGTGGTTACGAGAGGCCAGCAGGTCGATAATCACGATATCGCTATTCTTGTCACGCCCCAGCGTCAGCACGGCCTTACACGGCACGCGCTTTTCAGTCCCCTTGTTCTGGTAGCGGATCACGGCTGACATCGGTGGCAATCTTTCCTTTTAAAATGGCCTGTAGCGGCTAAATTTTAGCCGTAACAACACAGAAAGCAAAGCGGCTCAGGAGGCACGCTTGTGATGAAGCAGATTAGGCTCCGCAAACCGGCGCATGGAGCGATACAGGGTGACATTTTCTGCTGCCCGTAAACCACTGAGGATATCATCATAATCCGCCGATTCGGTTTTCGTCGCATCCTGGCTCAATTCGGCCGCTTCACCGTATTTTTCCCGTATATAGTCATCGATAACCGCATTTTGTGGCACTTTTTCACCGATAAAACGATCTACCGTGCGGCCAACACGGAAAAGCCAGGCCTGGGCAAAAACCTCGATACGACGTTGTAATTCAGCCTTCTCCTTGCAGATATCCTGCAGGGAATCGCCAAATTCCTCGATCGCACTGGAAAGGTAGCGGTGCAGCACCGAGTAGACATAGGTGGCCACCTCGGCATCCCTTCCCAGGCCAATAAAGCGAAACTCCGGGCGACGACCTAACTGACGCCGGATCAGGTTACGGCACTGAAAGGCATCTGCAACCAGGTTGGCCAGGGCCAGGGCCCAGAAAGGCGGGTTAAAGCGTTCACCGGCCTCGGTCGCGCACTCAGAGACCTCGGCAGCCATCACATCGGCATCGCTGATATCGTACTTTTTCATCATTTGCTGCGCCTGACGCAGCGCGAGAGCCGCCTCGTTGGGATTTCCAGACTCGGCAAGACGCAGGCATTTGTAGATTTTATCGATAATTTTTTTATTCTTTTTCATCATTCGCCACGTATTAAAATATCCATTTTGTTCGAACCTTTAAAGATATTACTACAAATTCAGATAGTTACAAGATTTTCCTACTAAATTACTTGAATAAAAAACAAAATTACACTAAATAAATAGAAGGAAAAGCCCAATTTATCCAATTGTATACATACAAAAATGCCCCTAGATCACAGATAATGAGCA
>JALUTJ010000288.1 GCA_027057985.1 Chromatiales bacterium | reverse complement strand
ATTATATAGGGATATAGCAATAAATTATCAAGTCTTAATTTTTTATTCAGATCGAAAACAACCCTTTTTAACGATATTTGGCAGATACTTTAACAATATGCCTGTAAATCTGAGCTTTCCTGTTTGAACGAATTATTAGAAATG
Organism: Chromatiales bacterium; assembly: GCA_027057985.1. Lineage (GTDB taxonomy): Bacteria > Pseudomonadota > Gammaproteobacteria > UBA6429 > Thiohalophilaceae > JAGLTQ01. Next base: position 3,759 of record JALUTJ010000288.1, on the reverse strand, counting down.
TAATATTTTGGTGAACACTGATAGAGATTGTTCCGATATTATCGACTTTCCTGATAAAATAGCCGGGATGATGCCTGCTTCAAAAACACCTTCAACCAGTGAAAGTCACGATCTCGATACAGAAAAGTTCCGTCAGGAACAGGTTTTGCTGCTTTATTCATCCCTGAGTAATGCACTATTTGCCAATATCTTTAATGCTGTCATTCTTGTGGTCGTGCTCTGGCAGGTTATCAACCCGCTTATTCTTCTTGCCTGGTTGATGATTATCCTGCTAGTCGCAGCTTCTCGCGGAGTCGGTGCTTATCTGTACACGAAAGCAGGGGATAAAGATGATGATAAATGGTATAAGCAGTTTTACATTGGCGTTTTTTTAAGTGCACTGAGCTGGGCAGCAGTCTCTATCTGGTTGTTCCCTGAGAATGATCCCACCCGCCAGGTTTTTATTGCTTTTGCAATTGGTGGTATGGTTGCCGGAGCAATTACAACCCTGTCAGCCGCGAAGCAATTTATTTATCTCTTTATCGTTGTTGCATTGCTTCCGCTTATTATTCGCTTCTTCACAGCAGATGCAGAACTGAATATTGCCATGGGGTTGATGCTATCACTGTATCTTGGATTAATGCTGGTTTCAGCAAACCGGACTTATCTTAACATACGCCAGAATATCCTGCTGCATAGTGTTAATCGTGAAAGTGAGCACCGCTACCAGACATTATTGAATACAGCAACTGATGCCTTCTATCTACATGATATCGAGGGAAACCTGGTTGATACCAATAAGGAAGCCTGCCAGAGTCTTGGTTATAACCGGGATGAATTACTGGGAATGACAATATTTGATATTGACCAGGATAGCAGCAAGTATGATATATCACGGCTAGTTTCAATGCTGGAGCAGGGTCAGCATATCCGTCTTGAGCGTATTCACTGTCGCAAGAATGGTGAATGTTTTCCGGTTGAACTAAGTCTGGCACAACTGGAAATGAAGAATAAAAAGTTCATTTCAATTATTGCCCGCGATATCACTGAGCGTCAGCGTATTGACAAGATGAAAAACGAGTTTATTTCCACGGTCAGTCATGAATTGCGTACGCCACTGACTTCAATCAGAGGGTCACTTGGACTGATACTTGGTGGTGCGATGGGTGAACTTGATTCTAAATTAAAAAGCATGCTCGATCTTGCCAGTAACAATACCGAACGTCTGTTACACCTGATCAATGATATTCTCGATATTCAGAAAATCGAATCTGGACAAATGCAGTTTGAGTTTAGCGAGATTGATCTTGCTCCATTTTTACAACAGGTAATCATCGACAATGAACCCTATGCTGTACAGCATCATGTAGAGTTTATCATAACCGACAGTCTGGAGAATGCAGTCGTCAGTGCCGACCGCTATCGCCTGATGCAGGTCATGGCTAATCTGTTATCCAATGCTGCCAAATTTTCCCCTGCTGGTAGCAAGGTAGAGATTGCACTGACAAAAAGCGATAATGATTACCGTATCACGGTTACCGATCATGGTGCAGGTATTCCTCCAGAATTTCATAAAAGGATTTTTAACAGGTTTACCCAGGTAGATTCATCGGATAGTCGCGAGAAAGGTGGCACCGGTCTTGGTCTGAATATCAGTCGCCTTATTATTGAAAAACACCGGGGCGAGATTGGTGTCAACTCTGTCCCCGGTGAAGGTAGTAGCTTTTATTTTAACCTGCCTCAACGCAGCTAGCTTATCTGAGCTGACTTAGCCGTTGATTTGTATTATTCGTAATATGAATCGATGAGTCTATAAAAGACGGAATTATGGCGACAGAAAATTGACTCGCCTTGAGAACAGGTTTTGTAAGTTATTGTTTTATCATTAATTTAATTTTTGGCGCGTTTTTTGCTCTTAAACAGGCAGGTTTACTGCAAAGAGCATGAAACATGGCATTAGAACAGAAAAAAACACCCGAAATCACCGAAAATACCGTGCCCCCGCTGCAGGCCCGGGAGCTGCAGGATGCTTTTGGCGCCTTCAATCAGCTTTCTGCGCAACTGACCGAATCCTATCAGCAGCTTGAAGTCCGGGTCGCAGGATTAACCCGGGCTCTTGAAGCCGAGCAGGACGAGCGCATCAAGGAGCTGACCGAGAAAGAACGTGTTGCCAGTCGACTTTCAAGCCTGCTCAATGCTTTGCCAGGCGGCGTAGTCGTTATCGATGCTGAAGGCCGGGTTCAGGAACATAACCCTGCAGCACTGGCCTTGCTGGGTGAGCCGCTAATGGGACGACCCTGGTCAGAAATTATCGCCCGGGTGTTTGCACCACGCAGTGATGATGGCCATGATATCTCCCTGGTCGATGGTCGCAAGGTCAATATCTCTACCTGTCCACTGGGTTCCGAGCCGGGACAGATCCTGCTCATCACCGATGTTACCGAGGTGCGCGTTTTGCAGGACAGGCTGGGTCAGCAACAACGGCTTGCTGCCATGGGCAAGATGGCTGCCTCGCTGGCACACCAGATTCGCACGCCACTTTCATCGGCACTACTTTATATTTCCAGCCTTAAACGCCCCGGCTTAAAAGAAGAGGAACGTCTCCGCCTGGCTGAGAAGATGGCATCACGCCTGCGTCACCTTGAACAACTGATTGAAGATATGTTGCTTTATTCCCACCAGGGAAAGAGCAGTGAAGAACTTTTATCTTCCCAGGCATTACTTGATGAGCTTTACCAGTCTGTAGAGGCACAGCTGCAGGCCGCCAATATTCAGTTCCACTCGAACAATAAAGCACAGAATGTTTACCTGCGTGCAAATCGGCAGATGTTACTCAGTGCTTTAACCAACCTTGTTATGAATGCGATCCAGGCGCTTCAGGACCAGGGCTGCATCGAGGCTGAAGTCAGCCTGCTAAATAAAGATATCTGCATCACCATTCGGGATAACGGTCCCGGTATCAGCAAAGAAATTCAGCAACAGGTTTTTGATCCGTTTTATACCACACGTACCCAGGGTACAGGACTGGGGCTGGCCGTGGTTCAGGCCGTGGCACGTGCCCATGGCGGGCGAATCGAGCTGGTATCAGAGCAGGGCAGGGGCAGTGAGTTTCGTGTCATCCTGCCTGCGGTTCAGGAAAATAATCAACAGCAGCAAACTGCCTAAAAGCAAAGAGGAAAATGATAATGAATGGTTCAACAATTCTCGTGGTAGAAGATGATCAGGCACTGGCGGAAGCCCTGCAGGATACCCTGCAAACGGCCGGTTATAACGTCCTTTTGGCAGAGCATGGTCGCATGGCCCTGTCGATGCTGGAAGATAACCGGGTTAACCTGGTGGTCAGCGACATCAATATGCCACAGATGAATGGCGAAGTATTACTGCGACAGATGAAGAAACAGTATCCGCAAATCCCGGTAATGTTGATGACGGCCTATGGCACGATTGAACAGGCGGTAGATGCCATGCGTGATGGTGCGGTGGATTACATGGTTAAACCGTTTGAAGCGGAAGTCCTGATCAATATGGTGAGTCGCTACGTCGGTGAGTCGGGTGAGAGCCAGGATATGATTGCTGTCGATGAAGCTTCACAGCAATTACTGAATATTGCTCTACGTGTTGCCGACAGTGATGCCACGATTATGATTACCGGCGAAAGTGGTTGTGGCAAGGAAGTGCTGGCACGTTATATTCATAATCATTCTTCACGCGCAGAGGGACCTTTTGTCGCAATTAACTGCGCTGCAATACCGGATAATATGCTTGAAGCTACCCTGTTCG
>JALUTJ010000287.1 GCA_027057985.1 Chromatiales bacterium | reverse complement strand
CCAGCGCCGCCTTTATTACAGGTGAATCAGGCAATTCAGGTGGATGATGGCAAGGCGCAAAAGGATGAAAAAGAGGAGTTTACTGATGGGTAAACGACGAATTTTGAATCATTTTGCAACGCCGCCTGAATTGCCTGATTCTAGACGTTAAAGCGAAAATGCATCACATCACCATCCTGAACGATATACTCCTTACCTTCCAGCCTGAGTTTCCCAGCCTCCTTGCAGCCCTGCTCGCCGTTGTACTTGACGAAATCCTCGTAGGACATGACTTCGGCGCGAATAAAGCCTTTCTGGAAATCGGTGTGGATCACGCCTGCGGCTTCGGGTGCGGTGGCGCCTACTTTCACGGTCCAGGCACGCACTTCTTTTACCCCGGCGGTAAAGTAGGTTTGCAGGTTGAGTAACTTGTAACCGGCACGAATCACCCGGTTCAGTCCCGGCTCTTCCAGTCCTAGCTCGGCGAGGAAGTCCTTGAGATCCTCCTCATCCAGTTCAACCATTTCTGCCTCGATAGCGGCACAGACCGGTACCACCTGTGATCCTTCGGACTCGGCATGGGCGATCACCTGATCCAGCATGGGATTATTTTCAAAACCATTTTCGGCGACGTTGGCAATGTACATGGTGGGCTTGATGGTAAGCAGGAAAAACTCGTGCAACATGGCTTTTTCTTCATCATCCAGACCCAGCGCCCTTACGGCAGTACCCTCATCGAGGGCTGCCTTCACTTTCTCCAGCACGGCAAGCTTCGCCTTTGCGTCCTTGTCTCCTGACTTGGCTACCTTGGTGTAACGCAGAATACCTTTTTCAACTGATTCCATGTCGGCCAGAGCCAGCTCGGTATCGATAACGGCCAGGTCATCCAGTGGGCTGATTTTTCCTGCTACATGAACCACGTCATCATCTTCAAAGCAACGCACCACGTGTACGATGGCATCGGTTTCGCGGATATTGGCGAGAAACTTGTTACCCAGGCCTTCACCTTTCGATGCACCTTCTACCAGGCCGGCAATATCAACGAACTCCATGGTAGTCGGGATGGTTCGCTCCGGCTTTACGATCTCGGCGAGTTTATCCTGACGTGGATCCGGTACCGGTACCACACCGACGTTTGGTTCGATGGTACAGAAGGGATAATTCTCTGCCTGTATACCGGCTTTGGTTAAAGCATTGAATAAGGTTGATTTACCTACGTTCGGCAGGCCAACGATGCCACATTTTACGCCCATAATTTTTTCCCAGCTTTCATCTGTGAGTTTAGTATTTTATGATTTGTCCGAATGTAACTCATTCATGGCTTTTTGTATTTCACCTTCAATCACCAACGGTAATACTTTTATCGCTCTTTCGATATTTCTCTCGATACTGATCTGATCATCCAGCGAGGCTTTTTTTAATACATGATTGGTGACCTTGCTTTTATCACCCGGGTGACCAATACCAATACGCAGGCGCAGAAAGTTATTACCGCCCATCTTACTGGCTATATCACGCAGGCCATTATGCCCACCATGACCACCGCCTTTTTTCAGACGTACGCTATCGACCGGGAGATCGAGCTCATCATGCACCACAAGAATTTCATCGAGTTTGATTTTATAAAAATGCGCCATGGCCTGAACTGCCTGGCCACTGAGATTCATATAGGTCATTGGTTTTAGCAACCAGACATCTTCGCCTTTATGCTTATAGCGCGCGACTTCGCCATGAAATTTTTTTTCGGGTCTGAAACTGATATTTTGCTGACGAGCCAGCTCGTCTAAAAACCAAAAACCGGCGTTGTGTCGCGTTTTTTCATATTCTGAACCAGGATTTCCCAGTCCAACAATAAGAGATACGCGAGACAACGCCGGTTTCCGGTAGGGTTCAGGCTGCGAGCTTATTCAGAAGCAGCTTCTTCACCGCCTTCTTCAGCCGCACCCTCTTCTTCATCAGCTTCCTTGGCGCCACGAGGCATATGAACGGCAGCAATGGCCTGATCATGATCTTCACCATGAGTCAGTTCAACCACTTCAACACCAGAAGGCAGGGTGATATCCGAGAGGTGCAGGCTGCCATCGAGTTCCAGGTTGCTAAGGTCAACTTCAAGGTACTCAGGCAGATCCTGTGGTAAACAGGCTACTTCAACTTCAGTGATGCTGTGCGTTACCAGGCCACCGGCTTTCACACCCGGGCACTTGTCTTCGTTAATAAAGTGCAGTGGTACATGCAGGTGTAATTTCTCTTTTGCATTAACGCGCATAAAGTCAGCATGCATGATACGTGGTTTGGCTGGATGGCGTTGCAGGTCTTTCAGGATAACCTGTTCTTCATCATTACCGACTTTCAGGGTAAGGATGTGAGAATAAAAGGCTTCATTCTCCAGGTTATGCATCATTTTCTTGTGATCCAGGCTTAAGGCAACTGGATCCTTCTCGCCACCGTAAACAACGGCAGGGAACTTGTCTTCGTGACGCAGGCGGCGGCTCGCACCTTTCCCCAGGTCTGTACGAAGTTCTGCTTCAATAGTAAAGCTAACACTCATTTTCTTTCTCCTGTTTACGAACTGGCTCGTAGTACAATTCGTAATGGTTAAAAAAACAGGTTATTACTAACCTGCTATTCTGGTTTCTCTTTGCGACCAAGAGAAACCCTCTATTTCCTTCCCGGAAGGAAAGGAAAATTCTTTTCAATCAGTCAACGTATAAAGAACTGACCGATTCTTCGTTACTGATACGGCGAATAGTTTCCGCCATCAGTTCTGCAATACTGAGCTGACGAATCTTGCCGGTAGCCGCAGCTGAAGGCTGTAACGGAATCGTATCCGTAACTACCAGTTCATCCAGTTCCGACTTGCTGATATTGTCTATCGCCGGGCCCGACAGTACCGGGTGGGTAATATAAGCCACCACGCGGGCTGCACCGTTTTCTTTCAATGCTGCCGCTGCAGCACAAAGCGTACCGGCGGTATCTACCAGGTCATCGATAAGAATACAGGTACGATCGGTAACATCACCGATAATATTCATCACCTTGGCTTCATTGGCCCGTGGACGACGCTTGTCGATAATCGCAAGATCGGCATCGTCCAGTCGCTTAGCCAGGGCACGGGCACGCACCACGCCACCAACATCCGGTGATACCACGATCAGATCATCGTACTTCTGCCGCCAGATATCGCCGAGCAGAATGGGCGAAGCGTAAACATTATCGACCGGAATATCGAAAAAGCCCTGAATCTGATCGGCATGCAGATCAACGGTGAGGACACGATCGGTTCCAGCGGTGCTGATCATGCGCGCCACGACCTTGGCGGTAATCGGTACACGCGCTGCACGTGGACGACGATCCTGGCGGGCATAACCAAAATAGGGAATGACCGCGGTAATTCGGGCTGCGGAAGAACGGCGCATGGCATCGACCATGACCATCAGTTCCATCAGGTTCTTGTTGGTCGGCGCACAGGTGGGCTGAACAATGAAAATATCCTTACCGCGGACATTTTCCATAATTTCGACCATCACTTCGCCATCACTGAACTGGCCAACAATGGCATTACCCAGCGGGATATTGAGGCGTTTCACAATATCATTTGCTAACTGCGGGTTTGCATTGCCCGCAAATACCATCATGTTGCCGTACGACACGTTATTCCCCTGGGGATCTTCTTCGGTTCAGCTGAAAAGTCCCTGCATAACAGGGACTTATATTAAAAATGGCTGGGGTACCAGATGGGTAATATGGTTCTCATCCATCGATACCGCATAACTTTTTCGAGTTCATCAACTCAGGCGAAGTTATTCACCTTTTTTATATGGCTGGGGTACCTGGATTATGTCGCGCTTCGCGCGCCACCCCTTCGGGGCCAGCTCGACCACTTCGTGGTTCTCGCTGTTACTTCGTCATGCTACGCATGACTCGTTTCGAACCACCTGGTTCTCATCCATCGATACCGCATAACTTTTT
>JALUTJ010000286.1 GCA_027057985.1 Chromatiales bacterium | reverse complement strand
ATGGCTTCGCCCCTGCGCTGAAAAACCTCTGTCTGTGGGCCCTGATCCCTGCTCGGCTTCTTTCGATGGGATACAGGCGGCGCTGGTGGCGGCGTAAATCTGGTCACGTAAAAAAAGCCTCCCTGAGGAAATCCGGGAGGCTTTTATGTTGTTTTTTATCCAAACACGAACTGCTTCCAAACTCAATTAGCCTGGCTCAGCATACAGACTGACTGGCCAGCACCGCCAGGATCGCCTTGCATTTGACCCGGACTATGGGAGCATCTGAGGCAGGATAGATCCGATCTCTACCACCGAACTTTCCGCAGCATATCAATCCAACGTATTGCATTTACGGAATTTCATAACCCGGTCTCATGTCACTAAGGATTTCCACCTTAATCTCACACCTGATTATTCTATTTGTCCCGAGGTGTGATAATCGTTCCTATCGTCGCCTACTTCATTAATAAAAGTTTTCTCACAATCTTGGAACGCCCATTACTAACCATAAAGAAATACGTCCCGCTTGAAAGTTCAGCACCATTATTATCCCTGCCGTTCCAAACAAAATGTAAATTACCAGTAGAATTAACTTCACCCGGAAAGGTTTTTACAACCTGTCCTGTTATATTATATATCTTGAATGAGAGATTCTTTAAATCTTTAAATTTTGCGAGGTTGACCTGAATATTTGTTTGGATATTAAATGGGTTAGGATATACACTCACAAGAGAATCATTTTTTGTATTACTTGTTTCGAATAAACCTGAAATTAAACGGGATTCATCTATACAACCATAACAAACTTTTCCACCGCGAGATGGCTCTAAACATAAAAATGCTGTATATAAAGACAAAACACGCTTATCTAAACTTTGATTGATAATTTCACTAATAATATCATTTGTTTGCGCTTCTTTTTCTAGCGAATGAATATATATGCCTGACCAAATCTCTTCATTCAGGCTATCAGCACTAAAAGCATTTTCGTTGCTGATGTTAATTTCATTTGAAAAGGGACTATTGTTGAATTCTCCGGCAATTTCAATTTTAAAGGGGAAAGTCCCATTATATTTTCCTACCTGCAGTATTGGACGATTAAGATAAACCGTTTGAAATGAGTTGAAATTTAATCGACCATAGTTAAATCCATTTTCAAGGGTTGTATGCAAATCAAATGAAGTTATAAACCCACCAAGAGATTGTGAGAGTTCCAACACAATATCAGAAAGTGATTTGCCTGAACGGGTTGTCAAATAATTTGCTGATGTTAACCGGGTTATATTAGTAAAAAAATATTCGTTTCCACGATAATAACGGCCACCTATTCTATAAAATTGTGCATACGTATTTGCATAATCCGCAACATGAATTGGAAATATTGGATTCATCTTGGACATAATATCATCAATAAGAGCATTAGCTATGGTATAGTCTCCAACCTGGTCCGAGGACGAAAGAAGAAACAAACTTCCATTATTACCGTTTTCTTGAACAAATTCAATTCCATTAGACAATAAAGCAGGAAGGCTACTATAATCTGAAATAACATCTTCTTTTAGGTTTGAGAATATTGTTTCTATAGTTAGTGAATCTGCAGGGAGCCATGACTCATTTACTCTTTGTATATCAAGGTTAGTGAATATTAAATTAAAAGAATCTTGGGCAACGAAGGAAGAATGCAGAATTTCTTTGACACTGCTTAGAATTTCGTCAGTCCCATAATCACTCTTTGTGGACAAGTCATCAAATAAAAAAGCCACTTTTTTAGACGAATTATCTAAATTCGTGATCTCAGACAGTAAAAATGCAAGTTGATAATAATTTTCATCCGGCCCTTCAAATTTATTTATGTAAACACCATTCTCATATGGAGCATCTATGGAATAGTTTAAACTGGCTTGCGTTGCTTCAATTGGGATATCAGCCCTTAAATAATCTCCAAATTTCTCATCATAAAATGGCTGAAATTTGTTGTCTGGGAACTCAACAATTCTTGGGTTCTTCCATTCTTCACCTATCCAGCTTAAAATATAAAAGGTTGAAATAGGATATTTGGAAACATTAAGCATGTTAACCGGAAGTGTAGATGACACTGATTTTGAACTCCAATTAGTCGGGAGTAAAAATGTGATTTTAATTTTTCGGGATTCATTTCCGGCCATCGGATAAATACGCAACTCGTATTCTGTTTGGCTTCTTTTAAACAAAATAGACGGGTCTTTCCTGCGATTTACAATATCTTCATATATAGATGAAGCCGTCCATTTATCCAGTAATTCTCCCCGTATAATTTTATCTCCTATCCAAAGCCAGTGATCATAAATTATAGCTTCTTCCGGAAGTTCAAAATAGTATAGAATTTCCGTTGTATCTTGCGCTCCAAAACCAAGGCCTTTTCCAGAAATTGTTAAATACAGACCACATTCCATATAGAGACCTTTAGGTTTTACGGATAAAATTGCTTCTTCAATTGTACCCTGCCCATTGCGCCTCGGAGATTGCGGATCTTGAATATATAATCTATCTGAAGCATAAGAAATTGATGAGAAAAGCATTAAAAGGAAAAGCGGTTTTACAAGTAAATTATCGGAAAACATTTTGAACAACTCCTTCCTTGACTGGTTAATTATTTACGTTCCAAAGCACAGAGAGTACAACTATCATACCATTTTTTAAATGGTGGGCAATTCCCATACTTTCTTGTTTCGATTACACCGCCTTCCAACGGACAAAAGTGCCCTGCCTATACGGCCGGGAGATCCAAAAATTCACATATTTCAGCCTCACCTATTTCCACAGGGTGCCGTTTGTTATGAATAGTGATATATCAAGCGGATATAGTTTTTCCCCGGACTGCGGGCCATGTTCCGGGTGCGAATGGCCGTGTGAACCCGGGTCAGAGGTTTGGGCTGTTGGTCTGTCTGATGGAGAGAATATCTATCCTGCATAGGGTTCCCCCTTATGGAAGTCCATGATAGCATGTCGGATTGATCCGCTGCGGAGGGTTCGGTCGTCTGTAGATCAGCCGTGGAGGTGACGGGTGCGGCGGATGATTATCATCATAGTTAAACGACTATTATTTTGCAAGAAAAAAAACGGCTTTGTGTTTCTCTTGATGTGGGCTCTCATCACTAACGCATCCTCGCGCTTTCAGCATTATGTGGACTTTTCCATCGAGTTACGCTCTGAGTTGTACCATCGAACTCTTGTTTTATTTTCCGGAATGGGAATAAAGACCATGCGCCACGCAGCCTGTAACGAACCAGTACATGCGCCGACATCAGCCAAAGTCTCGGGAGATACACCTTGTGGGCAACACTGTCCTTCTCTAAATTTAACCTTTCAATCCCGGTTTCTCTGATGCGATACACAACGCTAAGCTGTTCAAATAGATCTTGCCCTGTTGCGGCTTCTAAAAATGCAGGATAAGATTGGCCAGCGTAGTTTTGCCGTCACCACTGATCTGAAAGCCAAAATCCTGCTCAGAATGTGCAAAACAAAACTGCTTCAGGAAAGAGGCACCGCTTCCAAAAATCAGATTCTGCAAAAGGGCAAACCAGGTACGATGAGCATCACCGCAGTGTGCCGGCGCTACGGCTGCGTCTTCATGAGCATCCTTTGTTAGCTACGGGCTTTACAAAAGTGTGGTTGCTCATCGACAAAGCTATACATTGTATTTTGTCGCGCTAACGCGCAGACAAGGGCCTTGCATCATCTGGATAATCTGTGAAAAGTAGAATTGCCTGAACATATATCCGCACCACAAGCATATACACGCTGTTTCTACCGACTCGTTAGCAATTGTACCGTGACCATGATTTGTGGATGCGTCAAATCTGGCAGGCGAATTGAAGAGTAGTACATAAAATCCGCTCGCAGTAGAACAGCGTGCGGCGGGGCCATCAATAAAACGATAGAAGATGAGATATGAAAGCTGAATTCACTGTGGATTAATCCAACGAACGGGGTGGTGATTAAAGCGGTTCCGCGTCAAA
>JALUTJ010000285.1 GCA_027057985.1 Chromatiales bacterium | reverse complement strand
GCAATAACCAGTAAGGAAAAGATTTCTTTTAACAGTGTTTCATTATCAGCAAGCTGTTGTTGCGTAATCCTGCTATATTCACACTCGGGTTGAGCATCGACAGTGGCTATATCTGCTATGTCTGCATCAAGCAGTAATAAATCAAACAACCATTTTTCCAGCGGATCATTATCTGCCCAGCGTACAGGCTCTGTTAATACCAGCTCCTGCCAGCTGGGCATATTTTTATCCAGCACGGATTTAAAGCGTAAATGAAACCCCCGCCCTGTTCCTTCATAACCATGTACCGTGGTGGCAAAGAGGCAAGGTTTAAAACGGTTAAGTAGTTCGGTTAGTATCGGCACCGGGATAGCTGCAGCTTCATCCACCAGTAAAATATCACCCGTGATTCCTTCACGGATTATTTCGTCTGGCGCATAAAAATAAATGCCGCCATGCTCGTTAAGAATTTTTGCCTGTTTTATTTCTGCCTTATCGAGTGAGGCCGCGGCATGTTTGAAAATAATGTCTGCCGTTTTACGCGCAGGTGCGGTAACGATAATTCGCTTACAGCCATTTCTAACAAGTTGCGCTGCCGCAATGCCCAGTGCAGCAGACTTGCCTCGACCACGATCGGCCTGCAATACAAGTGGTAATTTTTTTTCCTGGTAATTATCCAGTATTGCTTTTACTGCTACTGCCTGGTCTTCTGTGATGCAACCATGCGCATAAACAGGCCTGGCTTCATTTGCAGTTGCTTCTGCTAGCATGGGGAGTTTATCAGGGGGATTACCCTGATCAATAACGATCGCATTAGAAAAATGCTGTAACTTTTCCAGGAATCGGTGTCTGAACAGGCTCTGTGCGGCTGCATTCTCTTTACCCGGCAATAATAAAATAAAAGCACCGCCGCCTTTTACCAGCCCACTACTTACGGCAAGAGCATCGACATGCAGATCATGACTGGCATCAAACACAATGCAGTCTTTTTCCTGACCCAGTAACTGTTTTGCCTTTACGTATAGAACCGAAGGCATAAAGTCTATCTTTTCACCTATCCAGAGAGACTCCCGATATACCTCTCGGCTAATCGCCTTAAGCAGGGAAACCTGCCAGCCGCGGCTACCACGAAGTAGCAGTACCCGGCGATGCCTGCACAAGCGGGCCGATTGTTTTAACCAGTCAAGTAATTCTGCATACATAAAAGCACCGGAAACTTTCACCTGTAACACTAAAAACCAGCATGATAATGGTGAAAAGACGTTACTGACTATTATCCAGCGTTATACGAATTTTCTTTAGCCACATTGTCGCGCCATAGGGTTTATTAATAAGTATATCTCTGTAATCTGAACTGTCATTATGAGTATGATGACCATAACCACTGGCAAGAAGTATTTTAACCCGAGGAAATTTATCTTCTACATATTGTTCTAACTCTATTCCGTCAATCTCCGGCATAATTATATCAGTGAGAAGCAGATCGATTTTTTCTTCACCAATAATTTTCAACGCCTGCTCTGCACTTTCTGCACAATAGAATATATAACCGTGACCAGTCAGCATTTCCTTCGTAATATTCAGCAAGGCGGGTTCATCATCAACCACGAGAATGGTTTCCTTACCATTGGGTTTATCTTTCTTTTTCGCTTTACTATCATATTTATTATGGATGTCTGATACACTGCGAGAAAAATACAGGCCGAATTCATATACTAAGTGCGACACTTTTAATTCAATTAAAGGTGAGTTGTAATACCGGATTTTCTTCTTCCACCAAGTCGAGGAGCAGCCGTGACGTATAAATAACTCATCTATGATGATAGAGTAATGCTTTCAGTGCTAATGAATCAAGGGCTTTCTGTCCGCGCTATCGCGTCCTAGATGGGCAGGCATGCCTCAACACTTTACCGCGAACTCAGCCGGAACCGGTGCCATATCACGGATGGCGCCTACCGTCCGAGCAAGACACAGCGGCGCACACGTGCCAGGCGAAGCCGTTCCCAGCGCAATTTGCATTATACTGAGGATGATTTCATGCTGGTGCGTAAGCTATTACGGAAGAAATGGTCGCCAGAGCAAATTGTTAGCCATATTCGCCGTTACAAGCTGATGCAGCGGCGATTGTCGCATGAGACAACATATCAGTATATATGGCGTGATAAGGCCAACGGCGGGTCACTTTGGCAATATCTGAGGCAATCATCAAAACAGTGACGAAAACGTTACAAGGCTTATGACAGTCAGGGCCGATTGGCCAATAAACGACATATCACAGACCGCCCAGCCAGCGCTGAATCGAGGCGCTACAAGGGGCACTGGGAAATTGATACTGTGTTCGGACAAGGCAGTAAACACTGTATCGTTACCTTGCTGGAGCGAAAATCCGGCTTCATACTGCTTGGCAAGCTCCCTGATAAATCCACCTGCTCACTTAACAAAAGGGTGATTAAGTTAATTCGCAGACATCCCGGCCAGTTCAAAACCATAACTGCTGACAATGGAACTGAATTTCACCAATATGCTGCCATTGAAGAAGAATGTGGTGTTTCATTTTATTTTGCAACGCCTTATTACTCATGGGAACGCGGAAGTAATAAAAATGTAAACGGCCTCATTTGTCAATATCTTCCAAAGAACCAGAACATGGCTGGCTTAACACAAGCCAGGTGTGAGACAATTGCGAAAAAACTTAACCAAAGACCAAGGAAAAGACACAACTACAAAACACCTGAGGAAATATTTTATGCATAACGATCAGTCTTGTCGCAGTTCAAACTTTATACCAGGAAGTGCCAATAGATAATAGCTTTTAACCGGTTTAACAGAGTTACGAAGAATTTCCCGTACTTCAGCTGCGCTCATCGAGTCCAGTGCCTTTTGCAGGATATCACGTAATATTGGCTGATCCTTTCTCACTCCAATGGCATTGACTGATTTTGTTTCAGTAATCTTGCCATATTGCTGGATATTACTGATAAGTTCCGTTTCAATAATATATTTAGCCACGGCACGGTTGCCGATATAAGCGTCAACCTCCCCCTTGGTTAAGGCATCGAGTACATCACTGGTTGAATCATATAAAACGACTTCAATATCGGGATATTCTTTTTTTAATACCTTTGTTATAAAAAAACCACGCTCAAGCCCAACCTTTTTTCCGTTAAGATCGGAGAGATGCTTAAACGGGCCACTGCCTTTACGCGCAAAGATGGCATGAGGTATCACGGCATAAGGGCGAGTAAAATTAAACAGCTTTTCCCGATCTGTTCTAGGAGTAATACCCATCAGCGCATCCAGGCGATGTTCGAGTACCGCGTTATAAATCTCTGTCCAGGGTCCAGAAACAATTTTATCCTGTTATCGAGGCGTTTATTCAGTGCAGTAATAAAATGAGCGCCGATGCCATCCGGCTGACAGCGACTGTTCACTAAATCCATCGGCGGCCATGCCTTTTCCTTTGCATTAAGGGGAAGTGAATTTTGCCTCCGCTGAAACCACCCCGAACAGGAAAACCAGGATGATACCAACTATAGCCAACGCAAGAGCCCAGGAAAATAGTGGTTTACCCTGTGTGTGCCACTGCCACATGAAGTAACCGGTAAAGGAAAAATAAAAAGCCGCTCGTAAGCGGCTGTTTTATATGGAAAATGGTGGCTACACCTAGATTCGAACTAGGGACCCCAACATTATGAGTGTTGTGCTCTAACCAACTGAGCTATGTAGCCATTTTTGCCACCTGCCAGGGCAGGAGTGAAAGAGCGCGCATTTTCCTTGTTCGGCTCCCTTTTGTCAAGCAGAAAAGCGGATTAGCGCATACGCTGGCTAATGATTTTTCTTTTATTTCAATGGGTTAAAAGGAGAGGGGGTTTATTTTGCCAGCTCCGCTGCGCTTGAGCCGACCTTGTATCTACACGCCAGCGCCGCCTTTATTACAGGTGAATCAGGCAATTCAGGTGGATGATGGCAAGGCGCAAAAGGATGAAAAAGAGGAGTTTACTGATGGGTAAACGACGAATTTTGAATCATTTTGCAACGCCGCCAACGCCGCCTTTATTAC
>JALUTJ010000284.1 GCA_027057985.1 Chromatiales bacterium | reverse complement strand
GAAGTTTTCGGTGAAAGCAAAAAAATGGTGTTTTCTGTTTGTGGGCTGTCTGAACTATCGAGGCTATTTCAGGCAACAACAGGCCAGGGATTTTGCAAAAAAACTACAGCAGCAGGGGTTTGATGTTATGGTCGGTGGTGCCAGTGCTTATTCCACCCTTGGCTGGTTCGATGACCCATTGCTCAATACCATGCTGTATCAGTCCGAGGCGCGTCGAGCCGGGGTCATATTCCATGAACTGGCACATCAGAAGGTATATATCGAAAATGATACCGCCTTTAATGAAGCCTTTGCCATGGCGGTTGAAGAAGAAGGGGTGCGGCGCTGGTTTAAGTCGCAAGGCAAAGAAGAAAAATATCAGCAATACTTGCAAAATAAAAAACGTAACCAGGCACTGAATGATTTGCTCCTGTCAACAAGAGAGAGGCTGGAAAAACTCTACCAGCAGGATATCGACGACAAGCAAAAACGAGCCGGGAAAAAGAAAATCTTTTCTGAATTGAAAAAACAGTACCAGCGGTTAAAACAAAAATGGAATGGGGACGATCGTTATGATCAATGGATGCAGCAGAACCTGAATAATGCCCACCTGCTATTGATTGCCACCTATAATGAACTGGTACCGGCTTTTAAAAAACTGTTACAAAAACAGGGCAATGATCTAAGAAAGTTCTATCAAAAAGTAGCAGAGCTGGGTGAACAGGAAAGTGAAAAAAGAAAGCAGATATTAGCAGAGATGTAGTTATTGTTAAGTTATTTAAAACTTTATTTCCCGTTTTACAAGAAGTTGAATTTGGGTTAAAAATTCTGGTGTATGGATAATTTTAGGAAACCACATGCAATCAAAATGTCCTTTTTGTTCTATCGAATCTGATCGAATTATTAATGAAACACTATACTGGATGGTTATACGTGATGGATATCCGGTATCGCCTGGTCATACTCTAATTATTCCAAAAAGGCATGTAGCTACATTTTTTGAAATTGAAAGCAAAGAGTTTGTAGAGCTACAAGATCTTATCAACGATGCAAAATACAAATTAGATAAAGAATATCAACCCGATGGCTATAATATTGGTATTAATAACGATATGGCCGCAGGTCAAACGGTATTTCACTTGCATATCCATTTAATTCCTCGTTATCAGGGTGATCGTGATGACCCACGTGGCGGAGTACGATGGGTGATACCGGATAAAGCCGATTATTGGTCAGGGCAATGATACCTTCAGCTGAGCAACAACTCCTCTTCCTGCAAAAAATCCAGTTGATCCTGGATGAGGGATCATTTACCTCGACTTACAAATATGCACTTTTACTTTCACTTGCAGATTTGTCTATTGAACAGGGTGACGAACAAGGCTCAGCATTGATACTTTCTATATCACAACTGGCAGAAAAGTTTATTCGATACTACTGGTTACAGGCTCGCCCCTATCCTGGACAGGCTGAGCCTGGTATTCTCAAACAGAATACTGGGCAACAGGCAGCAATTATTAACCACATCATTTCCAACCAAAAATCACATAACCAGTTATCACAGGTATTACGTAATAACAGTTTAATAAGTAACATTGCAACGATTGTTCGGGACATGCCAGTCTGGCGACTACAACGGTTACCTGGTGGTATTGATGATTTTCTCTATGAACAGACAGAAAAGGGTAATGATATTACCTTGCGACCTGGTGTAGCCTATTGTTTTCGGGTGTTCCACTCACAAATAACCAACATGGTACAAGGTGCCTGGGTGCGATGGATACGTTCACTAAGGCAAAACCAGACGATTCTTGGACAGCATGCAGATTTGCATGAATTTCTATTTGGCAGTGAACGGGCAAGTCTGGCTGTCTATACACCGTTACTTAAGGATATCCAGCAGAATACCTGTTTCTACTGCGCTAGAGTATTAGGTAATAGTAGCGAAGTAGATCATTTTATACCCTGGTCTCGCTACCCAGCTGATCTAGGGCATAACTTCGTTCTGGCACACAGAGCCTGTAACAACGATAAGCGTGATCTGCTAGCCAGTGTTGATCATCTACAGCACTGGGTTGATCGTAACAAACAGCATGCCATGGTATTGACTAATTATTTTGATGAGCACCAGATCCCATATGACCTGACAACCTCGTTAGCTATTACCCGCTGGGCTTACTCTCATGTGGAGGCCATGGGTGGGGATGTTTGGCTAGCGACAAAAGGCAAGACTCAGCGTTTAGATTATCGCTGGCGAGCTTGTCTTTAAATTTCGCAGTCCATAGTTAGGCAATGACCTTTGTGATTAAGAAGAACAACTCATATGTGAATAACCACCAAGCTCATTTACCTCAGCGGGTTTTAATCGGTAGTATTTTTCTTCTACTTCTTGTGACTGCTCATCGTATGGCTGGGTCATCACTTCCTGTAGTTCGTGAATGAGGTCGTAGTTACCTGTTGCCGCCTGCTGGTAAGCGGCTGCAAGCAACCATTCACGCAATGTATATTTTGGGTTGACCTGTTTCATCTGCTCACTTGTGTGCGAAAGAAGTAATTTCCATTTGATAAGCCATTCTGACCAACGCCTGTCCTGTGCTTTACTGCTATTTTTATAGAAGCTTTTTTTAAGTGCTGTAATATCATCAGGTATTGCAGAGAGTTCACGGAAAAAGATAGTGTAATCAACCGAAGTATGCATCATCAGATTGGTAAGTTCACTGAATAGATTAATATCAAGGGTATCAAGCCCCAGTTTAGAGGCAAACATTTTTTCCAGTTCTTCGCGCATCAGTTTCGCAAATTCATTTTGAATCTGATCAAGCTGTTTTATCGCAGCGGGTTCGTTTTGTAATAAGGGTTTCATCGCAGAGCAGAACATTTCGAAGTTACGTTCGGCTGCCACCGGTTGATTCCAGAAGGAGAAGTGTTCTCCGCCCCCGGTCCATGGCTGGTAGTAAGGGTCGAACACCTCGATAAAGCCGAAGGGACCGTAATCCAGTGTATAGCCACCGGCCTGGGTGTTATCACTGTTGAAATTTCCCTGGCAGTAACCCACACGGATCCAGTTGGCGACCAGCGATATTAAGCGGTGGCGGAATTGCTGTGTCAGCAACAGTACTTTCTCGCTTAAGCTGAGAGAGGGGTCGATAGTTTCAGCGTATTCGCGTTCAATCAGGTGTAAAACAATTTTTTCGAGCTCTGCCAGTGCTTCCGGGTGTTCCTGCTTACGAGCCCGGCGACCAAACAGCTCAATCTGCCCAACCCGGAGGAACGAGGGCGCCACGCGCGTCGAGATGGCAACCTGTTCATCCACCAATGTGTCTGGATCAAACGAGCGTGAACCTTCCGAATACCAGGGGCGTTGTACCGTTTCAGTCTTCGATACATATAAACTCAAAGAGCGGGAAGTTGGCACCCCCAGCGCATGCATGTGCTCCTGTGCCAGGAACTCGCGAATACTCGAGCGCAGCACGGCACGCCCATCCGCGCCACGGCAATAAGGGGTGCGACCACCCCCTTTGAGCTGCATTTCCCAGCGCCTGCCTTTTATCACTGCTTCAAGCACAGATACCGCGCGACCGTCACCATAACCATTACCGGTATTAAACGGGCACTGTTGATAGTACTCGGTGCCAAAGATGGAGAGGGCGTAACCCGTAGCCCAGCCTGTTTTGCGCATAGGGTCGGGAACCTGCGAAAGATCGCCACTAAAAACCTGCATAAAGTCAGCTGACTTTGCCAGGCTGTCTGCAAGGCCAAGCTCATGAAAAAAGTTTTTGCTGTGCGCCACGTATTCAGGGTTTTCGATGGGCATGGGTTTAACGGGCACATAATGCCCGGAGAAGACCTGGCGTGGGCGGTGATCAATGCCGTCTTCGGTCGCATCGGGATCGCAGTTAAGTGAGTCCAGCAGGGAATAATCTGTGCGTTGTGCAAGATCTACAAGTGTTAAAATGGAATAATCCATTTCCTCAGGAAGGCTATTTTTCATAGGGTAAATATAGACTAAAAAGAGTGGAATAGAACAAGGATTATCATGACTAAAGTGGAGATAATCAACATAGAAAGTATGGGGA